>CBIHRE010000045.1:0-15998 GCA_966212385.1 uncultured Akkermansia sp.
CCAGAGAAGGCGCGTCGTTCACGCCATCGCCCACCATCGCCACGCGCCTCGCGCCGTTTTCCTTCAACGCCGAGACCGCCTCGACTTTCTGCGCCGGCGAAAGCCCCGCGCGCACCTCGTCCACGCCCAGCTCCGCGCCCACCGCCTCCGCCGTGGCGCGCCGGTCCCCCGTCAACATCACCGTGCGAATGCCCTCGCGGCGAAGCGTCGCCAGCACCGGCGCCGACTCGCGCCGGATCGCATCGCGCAACAACACCCGCCCGAGAAAATCAGGCCCCACCACCCACACCTCGGCAAACTCCGCGGCCGAATGCGGCAGCTTCTCCGCCCAGCCTTTGAGCGGCCCCTTTTCCAACAGCTCGCGCCGCCCCAGCATCACCTGCGCTCCGCCGACGCGACCGCGCACGCCCTGCCCCGTCATCGACTCGAAGCCATCCACCTCGAGCTCGCGAAGTCCGCGCGCTCGCGCATCACGCACGATCGCCCTCGCCAAAGGATGCTCCGACCGCGCCTCCAACGCATAGGCCAGCTCCATCACCTCGCGCTCCCGCCCCTTCGGAAAACTCTCATACGCCTCCACCGCCAGTTCGCCGGTCGTCAGCGTGCCGGTCTTGTCGAGCGCGATCACCTTCACCTCGGCCAGCTTCTCCACCGCCGCGCCGCCGCGGAATAGCACGCCGTGCCGCGCGCCCCACGCGATGGCCGCCAGGATCGCCGACGGAATCGACAACACCAGCGCGCAGGGACTCATCACCACCAATAGCGTCATCGCCCGATAAAACGCAGAGGGCGCCTCCTCCGTCCCTCGCCACGGCTCCAGCCCGACCGCCAGCCACCACACGAGAAACATCGCCGCGCACACGCCTAGCACCAGATACGTGTAGCCCGTGCCAAACTTGTCCGTGAAACGCTGGCTCGGCGCGCGCAGCCGCTGCGCCCCGTGGATCAGCCGGATGATCTTTTGCAGCGTGCTCTCCGACGGCAGCCGCGCCACGCGCCAGTCAAGCGTCCCGCCGACGTTGATCGTGCCGCTGAACACCTGGTCGCCGCGCGCCTTCTCCACCGGCACGGCTTCGCCCGTCAGCGCCGACTCGTCCGCGCCGCTCTCGCCTTCCTCCACCACGCCGTCCGCGCAAAACGCCTCGCCTGGCTTCACGCGCACCAGGTCGCCGATCCCGACCTCCTCGATCGGCACCACCTTCTCCCGCCCGTCGCGATCCACCACCGTCGCCTGCTTCGGTGCCGCCTTCAGCAAGGCATCCACCTCGCGATGCGTCCGCTCGTTCGCGAAGGCCTCCATCGCCCCCGACGCGGAGAACAAAAACAGCAGCAACACCGCCTCGCTCCAAGCCCCGATAAAGGTCGCCCCGACCGCCACCGCGAGCATGAGAAAATGGATATCCAGCTTCGCGCGCCGCAGGTTTTCCCACGAGTCCTTCGTCGCATCCCAGCCACCCGCGATCAACGCCGCGCCGCCCAGCGCCGGCCCGAGCCACGCCGGCCCGACGTTCGCCGCCTTCACTCCCCACCCGGCCAAACCGAGCACTCCGCACGCTCCTGCATAGGCGGCCAGTTTCCGCCAATCCTCGTCCTCGTGACCGTGCCCATGCCCGTCGTGGTCGTGATCCTCCGCCTCCGGCCACTCATATTCCTTCCAACGCCACAGCTTCGGCGCCGTGTCGCACACCGGCCCCGTCAACTGCACCACGCCGCCATCTTTCGTCAGCGTGAACCCCGCCGGCGCCACCGCGCCGCCGTTTGACGCCTCCGCCAGATCGTCCTCGATCGCCGCGAGCGTATCCGCCAACCGAATGCGCAGCGCCTCGGCATCCACCCGCCCAAGCGTCGCCACGTGGACCTTCCGCGCCGCCGGATCGAGGCGCACCGCCTCCACACCCGGCTCCTGCCGAAGAAATTCCGCCAAGGTCTCCGCCCACGAGAGTGTCTGCGTCATGTCTGGACCAACCCTTAGCTGCCCCCTTCGTCTCCGCAAGGTGCGCCTCCGCTCGCCGCTTGCCAAAAATTCGCGCGACCAACGCCGGAAACCGCACGCGCCGACCATTCGGGCCATTCTTCCGCAGCTCGAATCCCCGGGTAGGAATTGCGTAGTTATTAATCCATAATACTTTTTCCCACATATACTTACTTGATATCCCCGTTTACGCTTAGGGAGCGGTTTCCTACTTTTCAAAACGGTATCGGCCCCCATCTGTGGCCGTATGGATTGCCGATATTCCTCCGCCCCCCGTCGTCTTTCCAGCTTCCTTGCCCTCGCCACCTTGGGACTCTGCCTCGCCCCGCACGCGCGTGCCGTCCTCGACCAATCGCCCTCCGGCGCCCCCGACGGCCTCAGCGACGTCTGGGCCTTCGTCTACAACTACAACGCCGCTTCCACCTCGCCCGACGCCGACTCCGACGGCGACGGGCTGAGCAACCGCGACGAAGCCCGCGCCGGCACCAACCCCCGCGATCCCGCCTCGCGCCCCTTCGTCGGCCTCGAACTCGCCGCCCCCGGCCTGGCCCGCCTCCACTTTCCCACCCAACCCGGCAAACGCTATCGCATCGAGCGCTCCTCCACGCTCGCCGCCGGCTCGTGGGCCGCCTGCTCCACGCAAACCGGCACCGGCGCCTCTCTCTCCGCCGACGCGGCACTCGACGGCACCACGCCGGCCTTCTTCCGCGCCGTCATCGACGACGTCGACACCGATGGCGACGGTCTCGCCGACTGGGAAGAGCGCGCCGTCGGCTACGACCCCGCCACCGCCTACACCCGTCGCGAATCCGGCACCGATCTCCAACGCCTGTCCGAGCACCTCAACGACTCCGACAAGATCTCGATCACCGCCATGGCCAACGAGTCCTCCGAAGGCTGGCCGCGCCCCATGACCGTCGCGATCCGTCGTCGCCAAGGTTTCCACGCCCTCAGCCTCACCGTCGGCCTCTCCGGCACTGCCACCCGCGGCGTCGACTACGTCTCGCCCTTCGATGCCGCCGCCAACGTCGTCACCTTCGCGCCCGACGAGCGCGAAAAATACTTCACCTTCACGCCCCTCCCCGACACCGCCGACGCCGAGTCCGCCGAGACCATCGTCCTCACGCTCACGCCCGTCGGCGCCGCCACCGTCTCCGGCGCCTCGAGCGTCACGCTCACCATCGCCAACTCCACCGCGTCCAGCGCGCCCACCGTCCCCGAAGCCTCGCGCTTTCTCCAACAAGCCACCTTCGGCGTCGACGACGCCTCTCTCGCCGCCGTCATGAATCGCGGCTTCGCCAACTGGATCTCCGACGAGGCCGCCTTGCCCAATCCCGGCCGCGTCAGCCCCTGGGTCCACCGCCAAAACAAGACCTCCGTCGGCTCCTCCGACTACCGCGCGCAGACCCCGCTTTACCCGAATCCCTCGCTCATCGAGTCCTACCAGAAACAGGTCGGCATCTGGCACGCCATCATGGGCCGCCGCGATCCGCTCGCGCCCGCCACCGAGCTCGGCGCGCCCTCCGCCCTCCGCCAACGCGCCGCCTACGCCTTGTCCCAGATCCTCGTCGTCTCCGAAAAGCAGGCCGACCTCAACTACCACACCGAGGGCATGGCCGACTACTGGGACACCCTTCTCGTAAACGCCTTCGGCAACTACCGCGACCTGCTCCGCTCCGTCACGCTCCATCCCTGCATGGGCGTCTACCTTTCCCACCTGAAGAACCGCAAGGCCGACCCCGCGCTCAGCCGGTATCCGGACGAAAACTACGCCCGCGAGATTCTCCAGCTCTTCACCGTCGGTCTCTGGGAGCTCAACCCCGACGGCACCCGCAAGCTCGACGCGTCCGGCAACCCCGTCCCCGCCTACGGCAACGAGCAGGTCACCGCCTTCGCCCGCGTCTTCACCGGCCTCTCCTGGGCCCGCGACGTCGAGCGCAACGACTCCACCGGCGCCGTCACCGTCGCGCCCGCCACGAACTTCTTCGTCACCGGCTGGGGCGACTACCTCGCGCCCATGAAGCTCTTCGACGCCGAGCACGACTTCGCCGCCAAGCAGCTCTTCTCCTACTCCGGCGCCGCGAACGGCGGGCTCATCCCCGCCCGCGCCGACAGCGCCCTCCTCGAATCCGAAGGCATGGCCGACCTCGACGCCGCGATCGACAACCTCGTCAACCACCCCAACACCGCGCCCTTCCTCGCCCGCCGCTTCATCCAGCAGCTCGTCACCTCTAACCCCTCGCCCGCCTATGTCGGCCGCGTCGCCGCGGCTTTCGCCACCGGAAAACACGCCGGCCTCGGCACCGGCCGGCGCGGCGATCTCCTCGCCACCTGGCGCGCCGTGCTCCTCGACCCTGAGGCCCGCTCCTACGCCTCCACCGAGGACGTCGCCCGCGGACGTCTCCAAGAGCCGTTCATCCGCGCCGCCCAGATGCTCCGCTACTTCCGCGCCAACTCCCCCGCCGGCGGTTTCCCGTTCTATTTCACCTCGCTGAGCCGCTCCATTCTCCAGGAGCCGCTCGCCTCGCCCTCCGTGTTCAACTTCTACTTGCCCGACCACCGCCCCTTCGGCGCCATGGCCGAGGCCGGCCTCGTCGGCCCGGAGCTCCAGCTGGTCAACACCGCCACCGCCATCTCCCTGCCCAACCAACTCCGCTGGTGGTCCTTCGACCTCAACGGCAGCGGCTGGGGCGCCGACAACGTCCTCACGCTCGATCTCTCGCCCGAGAAAGCCGTCGCCGACGACGCCGACGCCCTCGTGCGCCGCCTCGACGCGCGCCTGACCAGCGGCCGCCTCTCGCCCGAGACCTTCAGCGCCATTCGTGACTGCATCGAACGTTACAACTGGACGATGGACGACGCCATGCGCGCCGACCGCACCCGCATGGCCTACTACCTCGTCGCCATGAGCGCCGACGGCGCCGTGCTCCGCTAAGCCGGTAGAGCGGGATCGCTGGGCCCCCGCGCTGCCCCGCGTTCCGGTCCCGCTACCCGTCAAATCTCCCAAGGGGCGCCCCCCGCGGTCACATGCGGGCGCGCCCGCACCGTCCCGCCATCGCGTCCGCATCCAGCGGCGGCTTGCCTGCTCGCGTCCTCCACGCGCCCATGTCGAAGCCGCTCTCCCGCCGCCGGTTCCTCGGCCAACTGCCCTGCGCCGCTCTCGGCACGGCCGGGGTCCTTAGCACCCTGCTCAATCTCCGCCTCGTCAGCACCGTTTCCGCCCAGTCTCTCCCCGCCGGCGACGACTACCGCGCCCTCGTTTGCGTTTTCTTCTCCGGCGGCATGGACAGCTTCAACGTCCTCGTCCCCCGCTCCGGCGCCGACTACACCGCCTACGCGGCCTCGCGCGGCAACCTCGCCCTCGCCGCCAACTCGCTCCTGCCGCTCACACCGCAGAACTACACCGCCAAATCCCTCGGCGTTCACCCGGGCCTGCGCGACTTCCAACCGAAGGACGGCGACGGCGCCAACCTCGGCCCCGCCCTCCGCGGCATCCATCGCCTCTTCGAGGACGGCCGCGCCGCCTTCATCACCAACGTCGGCACCCTCGTCCGCCCCACCACCCGCGCCGACTACCAGGCCGGCCTCCACCTCCCGCTCGGACTCTTCTCGCACGCCGACCAGATCGAGCAGTGGCAAACCTCGCTCCCCGACCGCCGCGCCATCCACGGCTGGGCCGGCCGCATGGCCGACCTCCTCCAGTCGTCCTACAACCGCGACGAGCGCATCGGGATGAACATCTCGCTCAACGGCACCAACTTTTTCCAATCAGGCCAGAACACCGTCGAATACGCCGTCTACCCCGCGGGCGTCCAGGAACTCGCCGGCTACGAGGGCAAGGACTCCGCCCTCGGCTTCGCGATCGACAGCGAACTCGCCGCGGAGAGCGCCAACCTCCTCGAAAAAACCCTCCGCGTCCGCACCCGCGACGCCATCGGCGCGTATCAACTTTTCCGCGACGCCACCACCCGCGCCGCCTCCGGCGGCGGACGCGAGCCCGTCCCGCTCCCCGCCGGCGGATATTTCCCCGACTCCGCTGCAAATCCCCTCGCCGCCCAGCTCCAGATGGTCGCCCGCGCCATCGCCGGCCGCGAAACCCTCGGCCACCGCCGCCAGACCTTCTTCGTCGAATTCGGTGGTTGGGACCACCACGACGAAGTCCTCCACAACCAGGCCGCCATGCTCCCGCTCGTGTCCGAAGCCATCGCCGCCTTCTACAACGCGCTCGAGCTCCTCGGCGTCGCCGACCGCGTCACGCTTTTCTCCGCCTCCGACTTCGGCCGCACCCTCAGCTCCAACGGCAACGGCACCGACCACGCCTGGGCCGGCAACCACTTCGTCGTCGGCGGCGCCGTGAAAGGCCGCCGCGTCTTCGGCCGCCCCGCCCCCGGCGCCGATCCCGCCGCCGGATTCTATCCCGACCTCCAGCTCGGCTCCACGCTCGACACCGATCCCGTCAACTACAGCCGCGGTCGTCTCATCCCCACGCTGTCGGTGGACGAATATTTCGCCGAGCTCGCCCTCTGGTTCGGCGTCAGCCGCGCCAATCTCCCGCTCGTCCTGCCCAACATCGGCAACTTCCTCGCCGCCGGCTCCACCGCCGCCCCGGTGGGCTTCCTCGTCTGAACCGTGGCACGGGCGTCCTGCCCATGATCCGTCCCCGCCCCCTGCCCCCCGCTCCTCGCCCTTTGCTCCCTGCTCTTCATCCATGCGACGCATCGCCATCCCAATCGCGCTCCTCGTGCTGGTCGTCCTCGGCGTGATCCTCGAGCTCAGCTTCCGCTCGTCCTCGCCGTCCGCCCATCCGGACTCGGGTTCGCCCCCTGCTTCGACACGCTCCGCCTACGCCTCGACGACCCAATTCGTTCCCAGCGCGCTCCAACGCCTCCACTCGCCCGAGACCGACGGCAAGGTCGACGTCTCCGCAATCCAAGCCGTGCTTTCCGGCCTCGCCCAATCACTGCAAGGCAACCTGCCGCCCATCGGCGACGACCGAGACCTCGCCCGCGCGCTGCTCGGCCGCAACCGCGACGGCCTCCCCCACCGGCCACCTTCGCGACCGCTGGGGCACGCCCTACTTCGTCCATCCGCGCGCCCCCCGCGACTTCGAGATCCGCAGCGCCGGCCCCGATAAAAAACTCTTCACCCACGACGACCTCGTCGCCTCGCAAGGCCCCTACGTCCCGCAAGCCGGCACCCCGAACCCGCCACGCGTCTGAGCCCGCTCCCCAGCTGTCGGCCGGTTGCTAGCTCATCATCGATCTGCGGACCGAGCCTTGCGTAACCCAATAGGTTACACAGCGACTGTCCACGGAGGCAGAAACTACCCTGGGCATCAACCCGCCCCAAGAGGAGCGCGACGGGTGGCAACGCTTGCGCTTCATCTTCGCGGCTCAACGCTCCCCGTCCCTCCCGCCCGATGGTCGGCCTGCGCGCCGACCCATCTCCTTTTCCGCCGAGCTCCGACCACCACGACGCCAAACCCCCGCCGCCGCCCACCCTCGCGCCCCGACTAGCCGCGCAACTCTTCGGCGAAGGCGGCATTCTCCAAAACGCCCTCAAGCTCGAGCATCGCCCGCAGCAGGCCCGCATGGCCTCCGCCGTAGCCGACGCCGTCGTCCACGACACCCCGCTCGTCTTCGAAGCCGGCACCGGCGTCGGCAAATCCCTCGCCTACCTTCTCCCGGGCCTCATCCACGCCTTCGACCACCAGCGCCAGCTCATCGTCTCCACCCACACCATCGCGCTCCAAGAGCAGCTCGACCGCAAAGACATCCCGCTCTGCCGTCGCGTCTTCAAGGCCGACCCGGCCACCGCCCGCTACGCCGACTTCAAATCCGCCGTCCTCGTCGGAAAGGCCAACTACCTCTGCGCCACCCGCCTCGCCACCGCGTTGAAGGACAAGCACGAGCTCTTCGCCACGCCCGAGCACGACGAGCTCCAGCGCATCGCCACCTGGGCCGAGACCACGACCGACGGCCTGCGCCACGAGCTCGCGCCCGCGCCCAATCCCGACGTCTGGGAAATGGTCAACGCCGACTCCTCCTCCTGCTCGCGCAAATACTGCGACCCCGAAAAGTGTCCCTACCAGCGCGCCAAGGCCCGCATCCGCGCCGCACAGCTCATCATCGTCAACCACTCGCTCCTTTTCGCCCACATCGCCGCCGGGGGCGCCGCCGCCAACGGTTCCGCCGAGAAGGGCGTGCTCTTCCCCGACGACCTCGTCGTCCTCGACGAGGCCCACACCGTCCCCGAGGTCGCCACCGACTACTTCGGCCTCCGCCTCAGCAGCTACGGCATAGACCGCATGCTGCGCCATCTTTACAACCCCAAGACCCGCCGCGGCCTTCTCCAGAAACTCGGCTCGCTCGAGGAGAAACAGCTCGTCGCCGACGCACTCGAGGCCAACCACCAGTTCTTCGCCTTTCTCCAGGAAAACTTTCTCCTCAACCAGTCCATCGTCCGCATCCGCCACGAAAACTGCGCCGAGGCCTGGCTCGACGGCCCGCTCCTCGCCCTGATGAAAGCCGTGCGCACCCGCGCCGACAAATTCGACGAGGGACGCGAGCGCGAGGAGCTCCTCGAACAAGCCGGCAAACTCCGCACCGCCCAGCTCGGCGTGAAGCGCTTCCTCTCCCTCGCCGAGCCCGACGACAACGTCTACTGGCTCGAGCGCACCGGCCGCCGCCAGACCGTGATCGCGCTCCGCTCCGCTCCGATCGACATCGCCCCGCACCTCAAGGAAACCCTCCTCGACCGCCAGACCGGCGTCGTCTTCACCAGCGCCACCCTCGCCGTCGCCGACGACATCGCGCCCTTCCTCGCCCGCATCGGCGGTCCGAAAGTTCGCGCCGAGATCCAGCACTCGCCCTTCGACTACCTGCGCAACATGCGCGTCTACGTCGCCGCCGACGTCCCGCTCCCCACGCGCGAGGATGCCAAGCTCGCCCTCGACGTGCTCGCCGACCACATCGACTTTTGCACGCGCCGCACCACCGGCGGCAGCCTCGTGCTCTTCACCAGCTACGCCGACATGCAACGCGTGGCCGAGATCGTGGAGCCGATCTACCGCGGCGCGCACCGCCCCTTTTTTATGCAAGGTCGTGACGCGTCGCGCACCGAGCTAGCGCGCATGCTCCGCGAGGCCGGCGATGGCGTCCTCTTCGGCACCGAGTCCTTCTGGACCGGCATCGACGTCCCCGGCGACGCCCTTTCTCAGGTCATCATCACGCGCCTGCCCTTCCAAGTCCCGACCCACCCGGTTCTCGAAGCCCGCACCGAGCACGTCCGCGCCCGCGGCGGCAATCCCTTCAACGAGATCACCCTCCCCGACGCCTTGATGACCTTCCGCCAAGGCATCGGCCGCCTCATCCGCAGCCAGCGCGACCGCGGGCTGATCACCATCCTTGACTCGCGCGTGTTGCAAAAGGCTTACGGTCGCCAGTTCCTCGCCTGCCTGCCCCAGCCCAAGCACACGCGCTTCAACCGCGTGAATCGGACGCAAATCTTTCAGCCCTACGTGTAGTCCGCCCCGATTTATCGGGCAAATTCCGCATGGAGCCTTGAAGCCCCTGCTTGTGCATCTAGCGTCTGCATCTTGCCCATGCAGCTGATCTCCGCCGCCCAGACCGATATCGGTCTCGCCCGCTCCGAGAACGAGGATCGTCACCTCTGCGCCGACGAGCTGCGTCTTTACGCCGTCGCCGACGGCATCGGCGGTCTGCCCGGAGGCGCCGAGGCCGCGCAACTCGCGATCACCAGCCTTCTAAAGGAGGCCCGCTCCGCCGGTCGCACGCTCGACCTCGCCCACGCTTTCAAATTCGCCAACTCCGAGGTCATCGGTCTGGCCCGCCGCTTCGCCCCTGACACCGGTCTCGGCACCACGCTCACCGCCGCGCACATCGACGGCGACCTGATGCGCGTGGCCAGCGTCGGGGACAGCCGCTGCTACCTCTTTCGCAATGGCCGTCTGAAGATGCTCACCATCGACGACACGGTGGAACAGGAGGTCGCGGTGCGTCGCTCCCGAGGGGAAAACGTGCAACTCGAGGAACGCTACCGCAACGCGCTCACCCGTTGCATCGGCCAGCCCATGCCGCTCGAGGTGAAGGTTTCGCAATACCCGCTTCAGCCCGGCGACCGCGTCCTGATTTGCTCCGACGGCGTCACGCGCATGCTCAACGATTCGGTGATCGCCAAGCGTCTGGGCCAGAAAGCGGAACCCGCGGTCATCCTCGGCAGCTTGGTCGCGGACGCGCTGGCCCAAGGCGGCAACGACAACATCACCGGAGTCGTGATCGAAACGCAGCCGGACTGATTCGGCTTTTCCGACCGTCGTCCGATTTCGCTTCAGGTTTCGTCCACCAAGTGGACGGGCGCGGCCGTGCATTCCGTCCCCTCTTCTGCTCCGGCCCCCGCCCCCACACGCCCGCAAAAAACCCGCCGGCTCCGAAGAGCGCGGCGGGTTTTGAAAACAGCGATAAACCCGGCGTGAGCCGGGCTTACTTCTTGGCGGCGGTGCCGCGCTTGAACTTGGAGGTGAACTTCTCCACGCGGCCGGCGGTGTCGACGATGCGCTTCTCGCCGGTGTAGGCGGGATGCGAGTCCATCGTCACGTCGCGAACGACGACGAAGTATTCTACGCCATCGATGGTCTCCTTGCGGGCGGACTTCATCGTGGACTTGGTGAGGAACTTCTTGCCCGAGGCGACGTCGAGGAAGCAGACGTTGTTCAGGGTGGGATGGCCTTCGGCTTTCATGATTATAAAGGAGTTGGGTGGCTTTTAGCCGGCTGGAGTGAACCTTAACCCTGGCGCGCCTTGTAGCGCGGGTCGGTCTTGTTGATCACGTAGATGCGGCCTTTGCGGCGAACGACTTGGCAGTCGGGGTGACGCTTCTTCGCGGATTTGATGGAGGAGACAACTTTCATAAAAAGGAAGAAAACACCGTTTCGCCTCGGGTGCTGTCAAACGGAAATTCTCCCCGGCGGCGACTTTCGCGAAAGCGCCGTCGCCGCCGGCGGAATCAGTTCAGCCCCGGGTCGTCCGGCTCGCACGCAAGCAGACGCCAGCGCGGATCCAAACCGCTCAATACCCGCCGCCAGAAGCTCTCGTCCGGACGATACTTGACCATTTCCGGCGCCAGATCGGTCGCCACCCAGGTATCGCGCTCCAATTCGCCCTCCAATTGGCCGCCGCTCCAGCCGGCATAGCCGAGGAAAGCGCGCAACTGCGCCCCCTCCTCCATCGCAAGCTCGGTCGCTTGCTGGGTATTCAGCCCGAAGTGGAATTGGAGCACCTCTCCGCTGATGTCTCCGGGCGGTGGCCGCCATGCGCAGAGGATGAGCTTCCCCCGCTCGACCGGACCGCCGTCGAACACCGGCACATCCGCGAGCGGACCGAAGGCAAAACCGCCGTCCAGCTCTCCCAATCGCTTGTTCAGCGGACGATTTATCACCACGCCCATCGCCCCTTCCTTGTCGTGGGCCGACATCAGAATGGCGGTCCGCCGAAAGGTCGCCTCGCGCAGGACCGGGTGCGCCAAAAGGAGCGCGCCCGCCAGCGAATCGTCGTCGTCGAGAGGTCGCGAGCTCATGGAAAAAGTTAAAAAACGTCCCTCGGCGCGCAACTAAAGCTGCACGATCCGCACCCCGGCGTCCGCGAGCAGCGGCGCGACCAGCGGGTCGTTGTGGTAATCCGCGCGGTAGCGGACCTCGGAGATGCCGGCCGCCGCCAGTATCTTCGCGCAATTGATGCACGGATAGTGGGTGACGTAGGCGACGCAGCCTTCGACCGAGCTACCGCGGCGGGCCGCGTCCGCCACCGCGTTTTGCTCCGCGTGCACCGTCGCCTGTTCGTGGCCTTCGCGCACCCGCGAGGTATGCGGCGTGCCGGGCAAAAAGCCGTTGTAGCCCGCGGCGACGAGACGGTTTTTGCGCTCCCCCGCGCTCACGATCACGCATCCCACGTGAAGCCGTTCGCAAGGGCTGCGCGTCGACAGCAACACGGCCGTGGCCATGAAGTAATCGTCCCAAGAGGGGCGCCCGCCGAACTGGGCGGCGGCATTCGCGATGAGATCAACGGGGGATGACTCGCTCGACATCGCGCCGACGCAAAAGCGGGCACGCGAAAACGCCACCCGAAAAATCCCTGTCATCGCGGCGATAATGAAACTGGAGGGCGGCGCTCCGTCGCCGCCGTTCCCCGCCTCTCGCCCGTCCGCCGCCTACCCGCCGAGCAGCTTCACCCGCCGTTGCTTGAGCGGGAATTGCAGGGTCACCTTCGTGCCGCGGCCGGGATTGCTCTCCACCGCGATCAATCCGCCATGCGCGCGCATGATCCGCTGCACGACCATCATGCCCAGGCCGTGGCCCGTGGGCTTGGTCGTGTGGTAGGGCTCGAAAAGCCGCGCCAGATCCTCGGGCTTGATGCCGCTGCCGTTGTCCGTGAAGGCCAGCGAGACGTGCTCCTCGTCCGCGCGCGCCTCGATGCGCAGACGCCCTCCCGGCTGCATCGCCTCGGAGGCGTTTTTCACGAGGTTGAAAAACACCTGCTTCACCTGGTCCTTGTCCGCCAGCACGACGGGCAGATCGCCCGGGCTCTCCACATCCACGCCCACTCCGCGGTCGGCCAGCTCCCGCTCCTGAAACGCGAGCACCTCGGCCAGCACGTCCGCGAGCCGCGTGTCCGCCAGATCGGGCGGGCGCGGACGGATCGCCTGCAGAAAATTCGAGATGATGCCGTCGAGCCGCGCGACCTCCTCCTGGCACACGCGCAGCGAATCGCCGAGGGCCTTGGCGTCCTTCGCCTCGACGCCGCGGAGCCTGCGTAGTTTCCTTTCCACTACCTGCAGGTGGATGGTCAGCGAATTGAGCGGATTGCCGAGCTCGTGCGCCACGCCGGCGGCGAGCAACACGATCGAGGCCACTCGCTCGCTCTCGATGCGCTGGTCGGTGTCGAGCTTGTCGCGCGTGATGTCGGTCAACACGACCGCGAAGCGCCTGGCTTCGCCGCCCACGACCGCGTTGTCGGCGTCCGTCTCCCCGGCCGCCTCGGAATCGATCCTCGCGGCGAAAGGCACGAGGTAGAGACGCACCGCGCGGGGCTCGGGATAACTGAGCTCCACCTCGCGCGTGAGGCTCGCCGCCGTATCCAGCGCGGGCGCGAGCAGCGCACGCAGCCCCGGCGCGAGGCGCCAGAGCGTCACCCCTCCGGCGTCCGGCGACTTGAAGCCGAGCAGGCGTTGCGCGGCGGAGTTGGCGAAGGCGATGGCGCCGTCGACGTCGACGACGAGCACGCCTTCCTGAAGCACGTTGAAGACGCGCTCAAACAGCCCGCGCTCCCGGCCGAGCCGCTGGGCGAGCGCGGCGAGCGTGGGTTTGTCGAGCGTCTCGAGACGCTCGAGCATGCGCGCGAGGGAGCTGGGTTTCTTGGCGGCCACGGTGCGGCGATGAAGGCGGCGCGTCGCCGCCTTGGCAACGCGCCCTTGATCACATGCCGATCGCGCGGGTGAGCAGCTTGGTGACCTGCGCGGTGCCGACCTGCCGAAGCGTGCCGTCGAACACGAGCGGCTCGGACATCGTGCGATAGGCGTCCGCCACGGCGTCGGCGGCGGGTGCGTTCAGCACGCGCAAGGCCTCGAGGTTCTTCGCGAACTCCCCCTTGGCGCCTAGGTCCAGCTTCAGGTTGAGCGGCATCTCGAGAAAGGAGCGGCCGGGAATCGGCCGCAGCCCGCCCGAGCCGGCCAGCTTGAGCTGGGGTGACAACAGGCTCACGCGGCCGATCTCCACCGAGCCGTCCGCGGCGCGTTTCGCCTCGATGGCGATCTCGTCGTAGGCCAGATTGGCAAGCGCGCGCGCCACGGAGTTAAGCGCGGTAACCTTGTTCGCCTGCTTGGCGATTTCCTCGTTGCCCGAAAGTGCACCGGCCAGACCGGCCAAGCCGGAGACCACGTTGCTCGCCTTGGCGTATTTGTTCGTGTCGAGGTTGATCGCCCTGATCATGCCCTGCTTGCCCGTGAGCTTGAAATCCGCCGCCGCGCCGGACGCCGCCGCCGCCGGATCGCTTCCCTGCCCCGTGACCGAGGCGGAGAGATCATAGGTCCCGTCGAGTTTCGACGCCTCGCCGGGAGCGAGCGCCTTGAGGATCGGGCCGACCGCGACGCCGGCGCCCTTCACGTCGGCGCCGAGCGCATAGCCCTTGCTTTCGGGTGCCCACTTGAGCGCGCCCCGGACATCCAGCGAACCGCCGGTGCCGAGCAGCAGTCGCAATTTTTCCAAAGTGGCGGCCTCACGGGTAAGCGCGAAACGGCCATGAGCGTCGGTCTCGAAGCCGGGCGCGCAGACGATGCGTGCGAGCGCCAATTCCACCTCTCCCGTGGTTCCCGCCCAGAGGGGGCCGGCGGGAGCCTGCTCCTTCGGAGCGGTGCCGGGCTTGGCCGCGGGTTCGTTCGGTTTCGGAGCGGGCGCCGGCTGCGTCGCGGGCTTCGCCTGCGCCGTGAGCGCGACGAAGGCCTGCAAATCCTCCACGTAGAGCACCTGGCTCGCGAGCTTGGCGGCGATGTTCGCATCGGTCTTCGCCTGCTTGACGGTCGCCTGCAGCACGAGATCCGAGCTACGATTGGCCGCGGCGTTGCGCACGGTCAGCGGCACCTTGGCGGTGAGCAGGCCGGCCGCGTCGCGCATGATATCGGCGTCGATCGCCACCTCGGGCAGATCGCCCGCCCCGGCGGCGCGGAGGCCGGCGAGACGGATTTGGGCCACGGCCTTCAGCGCCTCGGCCAGGGAGGCATCAAAGGTGATCGTGGCCTGTCCGGCGCTGAGACGGGTCTGGCCGCGCAGCACGGGCTGGTCGGCGAGCTTGGCGAGCAGCGCCTTGATCTCGCCCTTGGCGAGCAGCGGCGCGCCGGGCTTTTGCGAGGCGTCGACCTTCACCGTGACGAGATCGGCCCCGCCGGCGACCACGCGCACCGCGCCGATCGCGGCGTCGAGACCCGCCGAGGTCTGCTTCGCGCGCAGATCCTCCACGCGCACCGAGTCGAACTGCACGAGCGGCTGTCCTGCCGAGGCATAGGAAACTCCGTTCGCGACAAGCGGCTGGGCGGTCGTGACCGCGAAACCGTCGCCCTCGGGGCGCACCGCCCAGGCGCCGGTGACCGAACCGGCCAAGCCGAGGTCGGGCACCAAGGTTTTCACCCACTCGGAGGGCACGCCGAGGAGCGTGATCTCGGCGAGATCGGCGCCGGCGCGGCTGGGCGCGATTTTCGAGGTTTCCAGCGCGACGGAGAAGGGCTGGGCGGTGCGCACCGCGAGCACCGGCGTCGCGCCCTTCACGTCCAGTTGCAGCGTATCGACGCGCAGCTCGGTCGCGCCGCCCTCCACGCACAACTTGGTGGCAAGGGAGATCGGACCGAGCGTGAGAAAGCGCAGCGCTTGTTCCACTGAAGCGACGTCCTTGGTTTTAACGTAGCCAAGCTTGGTCAGCGTATCGCTCCATACAGGAACCGCACGCGCCTCCAGCGGACCGAGCGCCAGGCCAAAGCTTCCGGAAAGCGCCAGATGATCCGAGCCTTGCGCCGACAAGGATCCTTCGCCTGAAATCGTGGTGTCAGGCAACGGCAGGTTGAAAACAAAGGGCGCGAGATCCTCGTCGCGGATCGCGATCTTCCAGCGTCCGGGCAGTTCCTTCGCGCCCGGCGCCCACCGGGTGTCGAGCTCCACCAAAGGAGTCTCCCCCGCGAGAAGGCGCAGTCCGTAAGACTCGCCCGTGGTCTGGCGGACGATGTCGACCTTGGCGCGCAGCTTCGCCGGCTGGGCGAGCAGTTTGCTCGTGGCCAGCGCCTCGGCGACAGCGCCCAAGGCGTCGAGCCGGCCGTCGGCGCCGAGCTTCGGCACGAGCGCGAAAGTGGTGACGACGGAGCCGACGCCCGACTTCGCCTCCACCTTGAGCTCGAGTTTTCCCGCCTCACCCGCGCGAATGCCGCCGCCGCTCAGCGCAAAGGTCGCCTCGAGCGGTTGCGGCCCAAGGAC
>CBIHRE010000046.1:0-15885 GCA_966212385.1 uncultured Akkermansia sp.
CTCCGGCGCCTCGCCTTCCCCGCCTGGACCGAACTCGACGCCCCCGCCGCCACCCGCTGGGTCGCCGCGCTCGGAACGGATACCGGCATCGACGCCGAATCTCGCGTCCGCCTCGCCTCAGAAGCCGCCCTCGCCTGGGCGCGCGACGATTTCGTCGCCGCCTTCGCCTGGGCCGCGGCCAATCCCGCGCCCGCCGTGTCCGTCGCCCTTCGCGCCGATTTGCTCTCCGCCCTCGCCGTCACCTCGCCCGAGCGGGCCCTCTCCCTCGCCCGCGACGGCGGTCTCGACCTCTTCAACGCCGCCGGCGACCGCATCTTCGACGCCTGGCTCGATCAGGACCCCGCCGCCGCCTTCGCCGCGCTCGGCACGGAGGTCTTTTCCGAACAGAGCCCCCGGCGCCGTTGGCTTCCTCTCGCGCTCGCCCGCTGGGCCGCTCGCGACCTCGACTCCGCGCTCGCGTGGTTCGACGCCCAGGGCCTCGGGCGCACTCGCGAAGAATCCGGCCTCCTCATCAGCCTCGTCCGCACTCTCGCCGCCCAAGAACCGCCGCCCGATTTTCCCCGGCTCGCCGCTCTCCTCGCGGCTCGCGCCGAACGGAGACTCGGTCGCGACGAGCTCGGCCACCTGCTTCGCGAGTGGATGCCCCGCGATTCCGCCGCCGCCTCCGCGTGGCTCGACCGGCTCCCCGACGCCGCGCTGCGCGCCGAGGTTTTGAAAACCGCCAGCTTCGCCGCCGGCGCAGATCCCGACCAAGCCCTCGCCTTTGCCCGGCGCCTCCCCGAGGGCCCGGCGCGCGAAAAATCCATCGCGGACATCCTCTCCTTCTGGAGCGAACGCGATCCCGAGGCCGCCCTCGCCTGGCTCGACAGCCCGGCCGGCGCCGAGATCGCCGCCAGCTCCGCCGCGCAGGCCGCCCTCGTCGGCGCCCTCGCTCAAACCGATCCCTCCGCCGCCCTCGCCCGCTGGAACACCCTCGAATCCGAAGCGGCCCGCATCGCCGCGTCTCCCGCCCTCGCCCGCGCCTGGGCCCGCGCCGAGCCCGACGCCGCCACCGCTTGGTTGTTCGCCCAGCTCCCGGAGGGCCCGCACCCCGACGACGCCGCCGCATTCTCCGCCCTCCCTCCCGAGGCGAACATCGCCGCCGGCCTGCGCTACGAAAAACACTTCCACCAATTGCTCGCCCTCAAGGAAACCAGCTCCGCCTGGATCGCCCAAGACCCCGCCGGCTACCTCGCCTGGGCCGAGAGCCTCCCTTCCGCCACCCAGCGGCAAGCCGCGCTCTACTCCCTCTCTTGGGCCGATCAACCGGCGGCGGCCGCCGACATCCCCGTCCCCGAGTCCCGGCTCGCACTGCTTTCCTCGCTCAAGGACCAGGCCGCCCGCGACACCATGATGCGCGCCTACCTCGCCAAGTGGCTGGAGACCGACCAACCCGCGGCCCGCCGCTGGGTCGCCGCCCACGCCGCCCAAAATCTCCTCCCCGCCCCCAAGCCCTCCTTCCTCGATCAACTGCGCGCGTTCACCGCCCCCTGAGGTCTCCGACCATGACCACGACCCGCTCTTCGTCTCTCTTTCTCGGAGGTCTCGTCCTCGGCGCCGTCGGCGTCTGCTGGATCGTCCCCGCGCTTTCCTCCTCCGCCGGCGTCCCCCAAACCCGCGACTCCGACACACCGTCCGCATCGTGGACCTGGCGGAATTCGCCGACGCCGCCCCCGCTCGCCGCGTCCTCCGCCGAGGCCGCCATCTCCGCCTGGCTCGCCCTCCGCTCGCCCGAGGGCGGCCCGGTCGCGTTCGCCCTTCGCGCCGAGCAACTGCGCGCCCTGCTTATACGCCTTCCTGCCGCGTTTTTCCCACGCCTCCTCGACACCTTCGGCAACGACAAGCTCGACTCCGCCGAGCTCGCGCTGCGCCGGCTCGCCTTCGCGCACTGGACCGATCTCGACCCCGCCGCCGCCACCCGCTGGGCCGCCGCCCGCCCGGATCGCCGCGAACTCGCCCGCGACGCCCTCCGCGCCTGGAGCGCGCGCGACGCCCGCGCCGCCGCCTCCTGGGTTTGCACCTTGCCCGACGAAAAGGCACTCCGCGCCCTTGCCACGGAGCCTCTCCGCAAGCTCGCGGAGCACGATGCCCCCGGCGCCGTCGCCCTCCTCTCCGCCCGCGGTGAGCGCGTGCTGAAAACACTCCTGCCCGCCTTGATGCCGATTCTCGCGCGTCACGATCCCGCCGCGACGGTCCGCGCCTACGCCCCGCTCGTCTGGGATCGCGGCATGGGCGCCTCCGCCCTTCGTCCGGCGATTTCCGCCTGGCTCGCCGCCGATCCCTCCGCCGCCCTCGCCTGGCTCGTCGCCCAGCCGCGCGCGCGCGGCGGAAGCTTCTCCAACCTCATCGGCGCTCACGCCCTGGCCCGCGGACAACACGCCGCCCTCGCTGGCGCCCTCGCCACGCTGCCCAACGTCCCCGAACGCCAGGCCACGCTCGCCAACCTCCTCTACGTCTGGGCCGGCGCCGATTCCGCTTCCGCGCTTGCCTGGCTCGACGGGCTTCGCGACCCAGGCCTTCGCACGATTCTCCTCGAGCGTGCCCTGAGCACCACCAACTACGAGCGCTCGCCTCACAACCAGTTACCCCTCGCACTGGCGATGCCGCCCGGCGAAAAACGCGACCAGCACATCGGCACCCTCCTTAACGACTGGAGTCAAAAAGACCCGGGCGCCGCGCTGCGCTGGATCCAGAAGCACGCCTCGGATCCTTCCGTCGCCGCCGTCTCCTTCGGCGCGCAGGCCGTCGCGCTCGGCGTCATCGCACGCGACGAGCCCGCCACCGCGCTCGCCGAGTGGCAGGCGCTCCCCGCCGGACCGCTCAAGATGATGGCCCTCCATACCATCGCCGAGGCCTGGGGCCGCGCGCACCCCGCCGAGGCGATCCGCTGGCAGGAAGAGCAAGCCCAGGCCCTTCGAGCCCCGCTTTCCATCCCTCGGGAGCAGATCTTCGGCTGGGCTCGCCAGGACGGCCCCGCCGCCCTGCGCTGGGCGGAGACGCGCCCGGGGCAGTTTCAATCCTTCGCCCTCGATGGCCTCGTCGCCGACGGCCGCAACCGCGCTTCGCCCTCGGTCGCGGTCGATCTCTACGCGCAACTCGGCGACCCCGCCCTTCGCGCCAAATATGTATCGCGCGAAGTCCGCGCCTGGCTCGCCAAAGACCCCTCCGCCGCCCGCGCCTGGCTCGAGTCGCACGATACGCTCACCCCCGCCCAAGCCGCCGCCTTGCTTGCTCCGTGACACGTGCCCGCGTCGCTCCGTCCACCTTCCCCCATCTTCGATTCTTCGCTTCCGCGCCCTCGAATCTTCGCCCTCGAACGCGCGAAATCCGCTCCCCCGCGCCCGGTCGACGATTCCGCCTTGAAAAACCCCGCCCCGTATTCCGGCTCCTGTTTCCCGTGAAACCCAAACTCCTTCTCTGGGCCGTCTCGGGCGAACTCCTCTACATCGCGTCCGTCCGGCTGCTCGGCGCCGCCTACTCCGGTCCCGCCATCCCGAAGGAGCTTTGGTGGACCGCGCTGCGCCTGCCCTCCCTGGCCTTCCTCTTTTGGCTCCTCCGCTCCGCACCGCCCGCCGTCCCGCCGGCTCGTCGCGATTTTCCCGCAGCCGGCCTCGGGCTCCTTCTCCTGCTTGCTCCCGTGCTCGTCGCCGACATCGGCGCCACGCCGCAGGTCGCCTTCGTCTTCGCCCTCACGAGCCTCGCCGTCGGGTTCCGCGAAGAACTGTTTTACCGCGGCGTTCTTCAACGCTGGCTGCGCGAGCGGCTGGGCCTGCTGCCGTCCATCGCCACCTCCAACTTCGTGTTTCTCCTCTACCACTGGGGCGTGCAGCCCTTCACCCCGGCCAACATCGTCTCGATGTTTTTCACCGGCTGCGTGCTCGGCCTGCTCTACGAAACCACCGGCTCGCTAATCTTCGTCGGCCTGCTCCACGCGCTCTACGACGCGGTCTGGATGTATTCGCCCTTCCTCCCCGCGCCGCTGCCGGAGTCGGCCGGCGCGGCGGTGTCCGTCCTCCTCACCGGCTTGCTCGCCTGGCGAATCACCGCCACCCGACGCCCCGCCTGCGTCGGCCCGTGAGCGCCCGTCGACACCCCCGTCATCAAAATTGAGGAAATTCCGGCGTCCCCGTGTTCGGTTCCGTCCGCGGCGGATGTAAGGAAGGAGACCACATGAAAGATGACGCCACCCTTCTCCGAGACTACGCCGCCGAAGGCTCGCAAGACGCCTTCTCCGAACTCGTGCATCGCCACCTGGCCCTCGTTTACCACGCCGCCCTTCGTCAAACCAACGGCGACGAGCACCGCGCCGAGGAGGTCGCCCAGCTCGTCTTCGCCGATCTCGCGCGCAAGGCCGCCGCGCTCTCCCGCCGCCCCTTGCTCGTCTCCTGGCTCCACACCAGCGCCCGCTACGCCGCCAACAATCTTCGCCGCACCGAGCTGCGCCGCCGCACCCGCGAGCAGGAGGCCTACTCGATGAACGGCACCGACCTCGCGCCCGACCCCGCCGCCGACTGGCAACGCCTCCGCCCGCTGATCGACGACGCCCTCCAAAGCCTCGGAGAACGCGACCGCGCCGCCGTGCTGCTGCGCTTCTTCGAGAACCGCTCCTACGCCGAAGTCGCCACCACCCTCACCGTCTCCGAGGACGCCGCCCGCGTCCGCGTGAACCGCGCCTTGGAAAAACTGCGTTCCGTCCTCGCTCGCCGCGGCCTCGTCTCGACCGCCTCCGCCCTCTCTCTCGCCCTCGCCCAGCCCGCCCTGGCCGACGTGCCCGCCGGCCTCGCCACCCAGGTCACCGCCACTTCGCTCGCCGCCGCGTCCGCCACCTCCGCCGCATTCGCCGGCGTCGCCACCGGGCTCGGCGCCGCCGGGCCCGCGGTCGCCGCCAAAATCGCCGTCGGCCTCGTCGGCGCAGCCGCCGTTTTCTCCGTCGGCGTGTTGCTCCACCAAGGCCCCGCCGCACCGTCCACTCACGCCCTGGCCCCGGCCGACCCGGCCGCGATCCTGCGGCCCGCGCTCCTCGCCCCGGCCGACGCCGACGCCGCCCTCGCCGCCTACCTCGCCCTCCCTCTCCTCGTCGACCCCGCTCCCGCCGCCGAGCTGCAGGCCCGCCGCGCCCGCCTCCGCGCCTTGTTGACCATCCTGCCCGCCTCCCATTTCGAGCGCTTCCTCACCACGCTCTACGGTCGCGTCGGCTGGGCCGAAGACGAGTTGCGCCGCATCGCCTTCACCGCCTGGGCCCAGCAGGCCCCGGCCACCGCCGCCCGCTGGGCCGAGGCCCTCGTCCCCACGCCCACGCTCAACCTCTGGCAACGCGCCCGCCTCGTCAGCGAAGCCACCGGCCTCTGGGCCCGCCGCGATTTCGACCCCGCCCGCGCCTGGATCGCCACCATCGCCGACGTCCCGCTCAGCCAAGGGGTCACCGTCGAGATCCTCGCCCAGCTCGCGCGCTCCGATTCCGACAAGGCCCTCTCCCTCGCGCCCGCCGGCGACGGCAAGCACGCCCGCGAGGTCCGCCTCGAGATCTTTCGCGCCTGGGGAGAAAAAGACCCCGCCGCCGCGTTGATCCGCCTCGGCCCCGCCATCCTCGACGACAAAGACCCCAAGCGCGCGGTCCCGCCGCTCCTCGCCGCCTGGATCGTCCGCGATCCCGACGCCGCCATAGCCTGGGCGATCGCGCAGCCCGTCCCACCGCCGGAAGAGTCGCACCGTGCGCTCCTGGAAAACGTCGGATCGGAAATCGTCAAAGTTCCCGCCGCCATCCGCCCCTTCCTCGAAACACTCGCCGCCCGCGCCGATATCCCCGGCCGCGAGAGCGTGGTGAAAAACACCTTCGCGAACTGGGTGCTTCGAGACACCCAGGCCGCCCTCGACTGGGTCGATACCGTGCCCGACCTCGCCACCCGCAGCGAACTCGTCTCCTGGTCGCTCGGCCTCGTGCCGCAGGACCGCCCCGACGAGTTCCTCGCCGCCGTCCGCAAACTCCCCGACCCCACCCAGCGCGAAACCGAACTCGCCAAGCGCCTCGCCGACTGGGCCGCGAAAGACGCCGACGCCGCGCTCGACTGGCTCGGCCGCCACGACGACCCCGAGCTCGCCGCCGCCACCCGCAAAATCGAAAGCGTGCTCCTCGGCAAACTCGCCTCCTCCAACCTCTCCGCCGCCCTCGACCGCTGGCGGGCGCTTCCACCCGGCCCCGACCGCGCGCAAGCCGCGCTCCCCCTCGCCGCCGCCTGGGCCAAGACCGATCTCGCCGCCGCCACCCGCTGGCTCGCCACCATCCCCGCCGCCGATCCCGGCCAGGCACCCGACCCCGCGCTGCTCAAGGCGCTGCCCGCCCTCGCATCGCGCTGGGCATGGCAAGACCCGGTCTCCTTCGCCGCCTGGGCGGAGACGCTCCCGGATGAAACCACGCGCAAGAAAGTCGTCTCCACCCTCGGCCACGAATATGTCGACGACCTCGCCGGAGCGGATCGATACGAGAGCTACCTCAATCGCCCCGATCCGCCGCCGCGCGCCGCCTACGCCACGCAGTTGGCCGCCATCACGAATCCGTCCATCCGCGAACAAGGCCTCACCAACTATCTCCGCGCCTGGCTCCATTCCGATTACAAGTCCGCCCGCGCTTGGATCGAGTCTCACGACGCCCTCTCGCCCGAGAAAGCCGCCGAGCTCCTCACCCGCGCCGACAAGCGATAACCCACGAACCGCCGACGCGCCCTCCGACTCCACAATCCACAACGTATCGGACCGGCGGAGCCGTTTCGCATCCGCCCAGTCCGTCGCCGTTCCCCGTTTCGCCTCCGTCCTTCCTGCCCTCGTTTGCCTCTCGCCATGCCCCTTTCCCGAGCCCTCCTCCGGCCCCTCGCCCTCGGCCTCCTGCTCGGCGGCGCCGCCGCCTGGTTAGTCCTCCGATTCTCCGATTCCGTCCCTTCCGGCCCCCCCGACTCCGGAGCCCTGCTCCCCGCTCCTCCGCCCTGGTCCTGGCGCGATACGCCCACGCCTCCCTTGCTCGCCCCCGCGTCCGTCGCGCTCTCCATCTCCGCCTGGCTCTCCCTGCGCTCCCCCGACGGCGCCCCCGCCGACTTCGCCTCCCGCGCCGCCGCCCTCCGCGCCCTCCTCGTGCGCCTCCCCGCGACAGGTTTTCCGACGCTCGTCGATTCCCTCGCCCGCTCCACGCGTGACGACGACACGCTCTTCCTTCGAGAGACGTTCGACAGCTGGGCGGCGCTCGACGCCCCCGCCGCCGCCCGCTGGGCCGCCGCCCGAGGCGCTGCTTCGCTCGACTTCGCCCGCGATGCCCTCCGCCTCTGGATCGCGCAGGATCCGTCGGCCGCCGCCGCTTGGGTCTGCGCCCTGCCCGACAAAGACATGGCCGCCCGTCTTGCCGGCCCCGCCTTGTCCGCCCTCGCCGAGAAAGATCCCGCGCGCGCCCTCGCGCTCGCCCGTTCCCGCGGCGAATCCTTCCGCCTTTCCGCCCTCTCCGGCATCGTCGAGGCGCTCGGCCGCGCCGATCCCGCCGGCACCGTCCGCACCTACGGCCCCGAGCTCTGGCTCGGCGGTGCGGGCCTCTACACGCTGCGCGGCCCGCTCACCGCCTGGGTGAATCAGGATCCCGCCGGCGCCCTCGCCTGGCTCGTGGCGCAACCCCTCGACCCCATGCGCGGCGCCAATAATTTCAGTTGGATAAACTCCCTTGGAAACCGCAGCCCCGAATGGCGCCGCGCCGTAGCCGACGCTTTTCTAAAAACGCCCGACCAAACCCGTCGCGCGGTCGCGCTCCAGCCGATCCTCTCCGATTGGGGCAGAGAACACCCCGAGGAGGCGCTCGCCTGGCTCGACAATCTCCCAGACCCCGACCTGCGCCTCACCTTGCTCGAGCGCTCGGCCGGCCGTTACAGCCCCGAGAACCCCGACCAAGCCCTCCCGCTCGTCCTCGCGCTCCCGGAAGGCGAGAGCCGGGCTTGGCAGCTCAGCCAGATCCTCACCGCGTGGGCGCAGAAGGACGCCTCCGCCGCCCTCGCCTGGATCCAGGCCAACGACCTTCCCGGCGTGGCCGCCGCAGGCTACCAGGTGCAAGGCGCCCTCCTCGCCAACATCGCCCGCGACGAACCTCAAACCGCGGTCGCCGAGTGGACCGCGCTGAAGGACCCCAAGGCGCGCGAAGTCGCGCTCCCGTGGATCGTCCAATCCTGGAGCGCGAAAGACCCCGTCGCCGCCATCCGCTGGGCGGAAGCTCAAAACCAGTCCATGGGAAAACCGCTGCAACTCGATCCCGGCATCGTCTCCCGCTGGGCCGCGAAGGAGCCCGAAGCCGCGCTCCGCTGGATCGAAGCCTGGATTCCCACGCAGCCCAAACCCCTCGCCGACCGCTGGGCTCCTGACTTCTTTTCCGCCCTCGGGTATGACGGCGAAACCAGGTTGCCCCGCGCCGACACCGCCAATCTCCTCATGAAGATCCAGGACCCCGCCCTGCGCTCCGCCACGCTCGCCAAGCACCTCGCCGAGTGGCGCACCAAAGACCCCGCCGCCGCCGCGGCTTGGCTCAAGTCGCAGACCGTGCTCACTCCCGCGGAAGCCACCGCGCTCGCCGCCCCCGCGCCATGAACATGCGTTCCGCCACCGTCCTCCTTGCCGTCCTCGTTCTCGGATCCGCCGCCTGGCTTTTTCTGTCTCGGGGAACGCCGAGCTCCAGCTCGGCCGCCACCTCCGCTTCCGCTCCCCGGATCTCGGCGCGCGACTCCACCCTCCCCGCCCGCGCCCCCGCGTCCGCCCCCTCGCTCCAATCCGCCTCCGCCGCCCTCGAGGCCTGGCTCGCCTCCGCCCTTGTCCCCGCCCCGCCGGCCGAGTTCTTCAAACGATCCGAATCGCTCCGCGCCCTCCTGCGGGATCTCCCCGACGCGCTTTTCCCGCGCCTCCTTTCCGCCCTCGCCGGCGCCGCGGGCGACGATCCGCGCCTCCTTCGCCCGATCGTCTTCGAGGCCTGGCTCGGTCGCGCCCCGGCCGACGCCGCCCGCTGGGCCTCCGCCTGCCCGCTCGCCGTCACCTTCGACGCAGCCGAACGCGCACGCTTTTGCCTCCAAGCCGCCTCCGCGTGGGCCGCGCTCGATTTCGCCGCCGCCTACGCCTGGGCCGACACCCTTTCCGACCCCGATTCCCGTCAACGCTGCCTGCGGAGCGCCCTCGCCCGCCTCGCCGAGACCGATCCGCATCGCGCCGTCGCCCTCGCCGACGAACGCGGTCCCGAATTTCTCGACGCCGCCCGCCGGGAGCTCCTCCGCGCCTGGTGCAAAAAAGCTCCCGCCGACGCGATGCTCGCCCTCGGCGCGACCCTCGTCGGCGACGACAAACATCGCACAGCGCTTCAAGAAGGCCTCGTCGCCTGGGCCGCCGTCGACGCCGCGGCCGCCTACTCCTGGCTCACGTCCCTCGACCAGATCCCCTCGCGCGACGCGACGCTGCAAATGGCTTCCGCCATCCGGAAGCTTCCCGATCCGCGATCCGCGCTCGACGCGCTTGCCCGCGCCACCGGCCTCCCCGCGCAGGCCGAATTGGTTCGCGACATCGTAAAGACCTGGGCCTTTCGGGAGCCTGCGGCGGCTCTCGACTGGCTCGACGCCGCGCCCTCCACCGCCGACAAAATCGGTATGCTCGGGCAAATCCGCCCCAACCTCGCGGATGCCGGGCAGGCCGCCCGCTACTTCGATTCGGCCCTCCGCCTTCCCCCCGGCCCCGCCCTCGACAAACTCCTTGCGCCAAGCCTCGCCGCGTGGGCCGAGTCCGCGCCCGACGCCGCGCTCGCCTGGTTGCAATCCCAGGGCGAGCACCCCGCGCTCGCCGGCGCCAGCGTCCAGGTCGAGTCCGTGTTCCTCGGCGCGCTCGCCGCCTCCGATCCCGCCGCCGCCGTCTCGCGTTGGCAGACGCTTCCCGACGGGGAGAGCCGCGCCGACGCCCTGCCACGCATCGCCACCGCCTGGGCCAAAACCGACCCCGCCGCCGCCGCGCGCTGGCTGGGCGCATCCGCGCCACCGGTTCCAAAGGAGCTCGAACGCAAGATGACGATTCTGACGGAGCTCGAACAAGTCCTGGGCCCAGGCGACACCCATCTCGACGGCATGCCCGATCATCTCGCTCAAACACGTTCCGCCCTCGCCAACGCCGCCGCCGCCTGGTCGCGCCAGGACCCGCTCGCCGCCCTGCGCTGGGCGGAGACGCTCCCCGATCCCAATTACCGTCTCGCCGCCATCTCGGCTCTCGGATCCCGTTCGGCCGAGGCGCCGGATCCCGCCGCGCACGCAGCCTACCTTGAACAGATTCGGGACCCTGCGCTCCGAAAAGCGGCCTTGGATCCACATCTCCGCCATTGGCTCGGATCCGACGCCCCCGCCGCCCGCGCCTGGCTTGAGGCCCACGATCTCTTTTCCGAAACGGAAGCCGCCGCCTTGATCCGAGACGCCGCGCGAAAGCCTTTCTAGCAGGCCGCTGAAAGGGCCCGGCGGAATGCGGCGAAAGTCGCCTTGCCCCCGGCGCGCGCACTCGTGCGCAGGGTCGGTCCGTCCACCCAGTCCACCGGCATCGTCGTCGCGAGCGGACGCTCCGGCGCCCCGCCTTCGTTGCGCAACACCTGTCCGATGAGCAACTCCGCGGCGCGTTCACCGAGCAGGCGCGGCCGCAGATCCAGCCCCGCGCAGGGAAACGCGCAGTTGATCACGTTGAGACAACAAAAGCCGTGCGTCTCGGGCACCCGCGCGCCGGCCCGTTCCATCAACGCCTTCACCCGGGGATGATGCGTGATGATGACGTCGCACTTGCTCTTCGCGAACCAGGCCAGGAAGCGCTCCTCGTCAAAGCCCGTTCCTCGCACGTAAGGCAGCACGCAGGCCGGCGGGGAGCGCATGCCCGACGCCTCGGCGTGGTGCGCCCGAAACATCGCGTGCCCCGCTTCCCAACGATGCAGCAGACGCCGGTCGTGCACGTCTTGCATCACAAGCCCCGGGCGCCGGTAGCCCAGCGCCCGCACCTTCTCCATCGCGAGCATCATCGCGCCGTAATGGTCGGCGCAGATCGAGTGCGGCGCCCCGGGCCCCGAGGCGTGATCGGCGTAGATCAACGCCGTCCCGTCGAAATCCAGTCCGGAAAAATCGAGGTCCATCATGGGAAGCACCAACACCCCGCGCACGCCCCGCGCTTTCACAATGCCTCTCAGCCGGTCCTTCGACATTTTCCTGGCCCGCGCCCCGATCAGATCCACCTTGAACCCCAGTTCCTCCGCCCGTCGCGTCGCGCCGGCCAAGAGCTCCGCGTGGAAAAGATTGGCGCCGGGCGAACGCCGCGCCGCCTCGTCGAAATCCAGCGCCGCCAGCGTGCCGCGAAAGGCGTCCGCTCGCGCCCTCCGCAACTCCGACATCACCGCGCCGACCAGCCTGTTCGGCCGGTAGCCCATTTCCTCGGCCATCCGGCGGACCCGCTCGCGCGTGGCCGCGGTGACCCGTGGCAGGCCGCGCAACGCCTCCGATACGGTCGTCGCTGAAAGATCGAGCCGCTCGGCCAGATCGCGCAGGTTCGTTTTTCCAGGCATGCCCCGAGCTTGTGCGAACCCCCTGAAGCACGTCGAGCCGCCCCGGCGGGATCGCTCGGCCGGGCCCAGGTTTACGATACGAAACACCCGCCATTGTGGTCGCCCGGCCGCGCTTCAGTTTCCCTCCGCCCCGCATCGCCGCGCCCCTCCGGCACGTCTCGATCGCCCGATACGCCGCACCATGAAACCGCTTCTCCTCTCCGCGTTATTCGCCTGCCTCTCTCCGCTCTCGCTGGTCGCGCAAAATCCGATCCTCCCCGACTTCTACGCCGACCCCGCCGCCCGTGTGCCCCGCCCCGAGGGGCAAGGAAAGCCGCGCCAACCTGACGACGGCTCGATCCGTCCTGTTCGGATGAGCGCCCCCTTGAAGCCCTGACTCTCGCCACCTAAAGGTCTCCGCCCCCCGCATCCCCATGTCGCATCCCCTCCTCCGACGCCCCTCGTTCACGCTGCTCGCCGCCCTGCTCCCCGTCCTCCTGGGCGCCGCGCCCGAGGGGACAGGCCCGCAAACGATCACGCTGGACGGCTCGGCCGGCGGCCCGCGTTTCGACGGCATCGGTGTCGTCAACGGCGGCGGCGCCACCTCCGTGTTGCTCAAGGACTATCCCGAGCCGCAGCGCTCGCAGATCCTCGATCTCGTCTACAAACCGAAGTTCGGCGCATCGGTCAGCGCGCTGCTCGTCGAGATCCCCGGCGACGGCAACTCCACGCAAGGCTCGATGCCGAGCCACATGCGCACCCGCGACGACCTCGACTACACCCGCGGCTACACCTGGTGGATCCTGCGCGAGGCGAAGAGCCGCAATCCCGCCCTCAGCCTCGACGCCGCCGCCTGGAGCGCGCCAGGCTGGATCGGCGAAAATCCCGAAAACCGCTTTTCCCGCCACGGCGACGCCGCGTTCTGGTCCCAGGACGCCGCCGACTACTACGTCAAATGGCTGCGCGGCCTTCGGGACGTCCACGGCCTCTCGCTCGACGCCATCGGTTGCCGCAACGAAAAGGGCGTCAGCTACGAGTTCGCCAAGGCCCTCCGCCGCACCCTCGACGCCAACGGCTTCTCCTCGGTCAAAATCCACGC
The DNA here is from genome assembly GCA_966212385.1 of uncultured Akkermansia sp. Lineage (GTDB taxonomy): Bacteria > Verrucomicrobiota > Verrucomicrobiia > Opitutales > Opitutaceae > IMCC26134_A. The sequence goes on from CBIHRE010000046.1 coordinate 12,696, forward strand.
CTTCGACAACTGGCCGAAGGACAAGTTCGACTTCGTGAAGGACATGCTGTCCGACGCGGAGCTCCGCGACTCCATCCACGCCATCGGCGCGCACGTCCTCCACGCCAACGACCACGCGTCCGCCGAGGTGAAAAAAATGGCCGCCGACATGGGCAAGCCCATCTGGAACACCGAGGACCACGTCTACCTCAAGGGCTTCGACTGCGCCATCGGCCTCGTCGAATGCTTCAACAAGAACTTCATCGTCAGCCACGCCACCCGCGTCGTGAACTGGTATGACATCGCCGGCGTGTATCCGCTTGAGCCCTACTCCGAGGATCCCGCCACGATCCTCGCCCGCGAGCCCTGGAGCGGCCACTACCGCGTCCGCGAGGCGCTCTGGGGCTACGCCCACTACGGCCAGTTCACCGAAGCCGGCTGGAGCTACGTCGGCGGCGCCAGCGGCGAGCTGGCCGGAGGCGGAACCTTCGTGACGCTCAAATCGCCCGCGAACGACTACAGCGTCATCATCGAGACCAAGGGCGCGAAGACCGGCCAGACCCTGCGCCTCGCCCCGCGTGGCGACCTTTCCTCCGCCGACCTCTGCGTCTGGCGCAGCGACGCCGCGGAACAGTTCGTCCGCCTGCCCGACCTCAAGCGCGAGGGCGGGGCCTTCACGCTCACGCTAGCCCCCGGCGCCATCTACTCGCTCTCCACCACGCGCGGCCAACAAAAGGGCGCCTTCGCCGACATCCCCGCGTCGAAACCCTTTCCGTTCCCCTATCGCGACGATTTCGAGGCCTACGCGGATTCGTCCCGGAACGGCGGGCTCCCCCGCCACACCGCGGACATCGCCGGGGTTTTCGAACTCGCCGCGCGCCCCGACGGCGAAGGCCGCTGCCTCCGCCAGGCCGTTCCCCGTCCCACGATTTCGTGGGCCCCCGACTGGCAGCCCTACACCATTCTCGGCGACCAGACCTGGACCGACTACGAGGTCTCCGCCGACATCCGGCTCGAGCCCGGCGACTCCGCCGCCGTGATGGGCCGCGTCAATCACGTCGGCACCGGCTACGGATTCATTCCCAAAGGCTACTTCGTCCAGATCCACGACGATGGCCGCTGCCGTCTGGTCGTCGTTCGCGGAAAGCCCGACAAGAAAAAGCCCGTGGGCGACGCCGAACAGCAACGCCTCATCGCCGCGGCCAAAGACGAAGGCGCCGGCGGCGAGAAGGAGCTCGCGCAAACCCGCGTCGCCAAACTCGGCCCCCGCCGCTGGCACAACGTGAAGATTCGTTTCGAGGGCTCCAAGATAAGCGCGCTCGTGGACGGGGAAACGGTCCTCTCCGCGACCGATGAACTCTATGGCTCCGGCATGGCCGGCCTTCTCGCCGGCCAGGACTCGAAGCGGGTGAGCACGCCCTGTTTCGATAATCTCACCATCAACGCGGTCGGCGGGACGGCGCCCGCGCCCACGCCGGCGCCGTCCGGCTGGGCGCCTCTTTACCCGGCCCCGCAGACCAATCGTCCGTAGCCCTCGGGTTCCGGTGGACGGGCGGGTCCCTCCGCCCGTCTATCAAGCGCCCCGTTTTCCCACGCGGCGAACGCCTCCGCGCCCCGGACCGCGGCTGTCGCTGCTTCGCCCATGCCGGGCGACTGGAAAAACAACCTACGGTTCCACATCCGGGAGCTTGCGCCGACATCCTCCGCTTCATCGTCTCCGTCCTTACCCAACCGCCCCCCCATGTTCGCCTTCCTTCGCCCAAGAATCCTCCTCGCGCTCGTATCCTTTCTCCCCGCCGCCTTCGCCGCCGATCCCGCCCCGCGTGAAGTCATGCCGCTGACCGAGGGCTGGCGATTCCGCCGGGACGATCCCGAAACCGTCGGCGCCGACCTCTCGCGCGAGGCCCTCCGCCCCTGGCTCCTGCCTCAGACCAACGAGTTTTCCAATTATTCGCCGACACCCCACGCCCGCCCGACAGGCGAGGAGCCGGGAGCCAAGCTCGTGGCTATCCAGCCGGGCTATGACGACTCCACCTGGCGCAAGCTCGACCTCCCCCACGACTGGGGTATCGAGGGTCCCTTCGATCAGGCCCTTCCCGGGGAAACCGCGAAGCTCCCCTGGCACGGCGTGGCGTGGTATCGGAAAACCTTCGCCCTCCCCGCCTCCGACGCCGGCCGTCGCCTCGTCCTCGAGATCGACGGCGCCATGTCCCACTCCGCCATTTGGCTCAACGGTCGTTTCGTCGGCGGCTGGCCCTACGGCTACACCTCCTTCCGTCTCGATCTCACTCCCTACGCCAAGCCCGGCGCGGACAACACCCTCGCCATCCGCCTCGACAACCCGAAGGAGTCCTCCCGCTGGTATCCGGGCGGCGGCCTTTACCGCCAGGTTCGCCTCGTGAAAACAGGTCCGGTTCACCTCGAACCGTGGAGCACGTTCATCACCACGCCCGCCGTCTCGGCCGAATCCGCGATCGTCGACGTCCGCGTCGAAGTCGCCAACCGCGAGGAGAAGGCCGCCAAGGTCGCCGTGCGCGTCGCGCTGCACCCTCTTGACGAATCGGGCGCCCCGTCTCCCGCCGCCGTCGCCACCTCCAAACCCGAGAGCTTCGATGTTCGCCCCGGCCAGCCCCGCCAGACCTCCTTCTCCTTCACCCTCGCCTCGCCCCGCCTCTGGGACCTTGCCACGCCTCATCGCTACGTCGCCGTCGCCACCGTCGAGCGTGATGGCAAAGTGATCGATCGCCTCGTGACCCCCTTCGGCATCCGCTCGCTCTCCGTCGATCCCGAGCGCGGCCTGATTCTCAACGGCCGTCCCGTCCGCATCGACGGCGTCTGCCAACACCACGATCTCGGCGCGCTTGGCGCCGCCGTCCACCCCGCCGCCCTCGAACGGCAGGTCCGCATCCTTCGCGACATGGGCGTGAACTCCATCCGCACCTCGCACAACCCTCCCGCGCCCGAGCTGCTGGAGATCTGCGATCGGCTTGGCGTCCTTGTCATGGTCGAGGCCTTCGACGCCTGGGCTCTTCGCAAGAAACGCAACGACTACTCCGTCGACTTCCCCTGGTGGCACGAGGCCGACCTGCGCGCCATGATCCGCCGCGATCGCAACCATCCGTCCGTGGTGATGTGGAGCATCGGCAACGAGATCGTCGAGCAGCGGGACTCCGTCGGCTGGCGCGTCGCCGCCCGGCTCGCCGGCATCGCG
>CBIHRE010000047.1:0-15821 GCA_966212385.1 uncultured Akkermansia sp.
GAGCGCGCGACGGAGGCGGAAGGCGAAGGGCAGGTTTATTTGCTGTCCGAGGATGGCCCAGAGAAGGGCGTCCCAGGGCGTGAGGTATTGCGGGAGACGGAGCGATTCACGGCCGGTGACGAGGCGGGAGAGGCCGAGTTTTTTTGCGAGGCGGGAGAAGCCGGCCGCGTCTTGGGAGAGGCCGAGGAGGCGGGCGACGCGGGCGGCGGCCTCGGCGCGAAAAGGAGGCGGAAGATCGGCGGGAAGCGTGAGCGTGGCGGTGTGGTCTGTCGTGGCTCGGGAGAAATCGAGGGAGAGGCGGAAGGCTCGGTCGTCGATGCGCGTGGCGGCGTGGTAGGTGGCGCCGTCGAGTCGTTCAGAGAGACTTTGCGGGTCGCGGCCGAGCTGGGCGAGGAGCCGGTCAAGCGGGTAGTCGGCTGGCAACGCGAGCGTCGCGGAAGGTGTAGGAACAGGTGGCGATTCGCCCGGCGATTCTCTTCGGGTTGCGTAACCTATTGGGTTACGCAATGCAGGGGAGGCGACAGCACGGGTGGCGGCCGGCGTGAGGCCGGTGCGGAAGCGGAAGGCGTCGTTGAAGGTGCTAAGGGATTCGTAGCCTGCGGCGAAGGCGATGTCGGCGAGAGGGGCGGCGGTGGCGACGAGTTTTTGGCGCGCGAAGGCGAGGCGGGCTTCGGAGATCAGCTCGGCGGGCGTGGCGTGGAAGTGTTGGCGAAACAGTTCGTGCGCGCGGGTGGCGCCGTAGCCGGTGCGGCGGACGAGCGCGGCGGCGTCGGGGAACTTGGCGGGATCGGCACGGAGCTCCGCGACGACGGTCTCGATGGTTTCGAGCACGGGATCGACGCCGCGTGCGTAGTCGTCGGGGTGGCACTTCTTGCAGGGGCGCAGGCCGGCGGCGCGGGCGGCTTCGCAGGTGGGAAAGAAGCGGACGTTCTCGGGCTTGGGTTTGCGGGCGCGACAGGAGGGCAGGCAGTAAATGCCGGTGGTAAGCACGCCGGTGAAGAAACGGCCGTCGTAGGTCGGATCGCTCGCGAGGAGACGGCCGTAGAGCGTGGCATGGGAGAGGCGCATCGAGCGGGTGAACAGGCCGGCCACGATAGCGCAGGCGCGGCGGGGCGTCCACCGGTGGCTTCCGGTGCAATTTTTTTGGCGGTCAGACAACCATGGAGGGCGCGGCTATGTCCGCGCCGATTTGGCGGGATCGGCGGGCACGGAGGCCCGCCCTCCAATAGGGGGACGCGTGCCTTACTTAGCCGTGGCGTAGGCTTCCATGCCGACGCAGGAGCAGACGAGGTTGCGGTCGCCGTAGACGTTGTCGACGCGGCCGACGGCGGGCCAGAACTTGCTGGCGCGGGTCCACGGCGCGGGGAAGGCGGCGAGGTCGCGCGAGTAGCCGCGTTTCCACTCGTCGGTGCAGACGACGAGAGCGGTGTGCGGGGCGTTCTTGAGCGGGTTGTCGAGCTTGTCGGCCTCGCCGTTGGCGACGGCCTGCATCTCGCCATGGATGCCGATGAGGGCGTCGCAGAAGCGGTCGAGCTCGGCGAGGCTTTCGCTTTCGGTGGGCTCGATCATGAGGGTGCCGGCGACGGGCCAGCTCATGGTCGGGGCGTGGTAGCCGTAGTCCATGAGGCGCTTGGCGGCGTCCTCGACCTCGAGGCCGTGTTTTTTCCAGCCGCGGAGGTCGATGATGCACTCGTGGGCGACGCGTCCGTTTTGCCCGCGGTAGACGACGGGGAAGAATTTCTCGAGGCGGGCGGCGACGTAGTTGGCGTTGAGGATGGCGAGCTTGGTCGCCTCGGTGAGGCCGTCGGCGCCCATCATGCGGATATACATCCACGGAATGACGAGGATGCTGGCGCTGCCGTAGGGCGCGGCGGAGACGGCGCCGATGGCGGACGGAACGAAGGACTCGCTCTCGCCGGCGCGGACGTGGCGGGGCGCGGAGACGGCGTGGCCGGGCAGGTAGGGCGCGAGGTGGGCGGCGACGCAGACGGGGCCGACGCCGGGGCCGCCACCGCCGTGGGGGATGCAGAAGGTCTTGTGGAGATTGAGGTGGCAGACGTCGGCACCGATGCGGCCGGGCGAGGTGAGGCCGACCTGGGCGTTCATGTTGGCGCCGTCCATGTAGACCTGGCCGCCCTTCGCGTGGATGTGAGCGCAGATCTCTTGTATCGTGGTCTCGAATACGCCGTGGGTGGATGGGTAGGTGATCATGACCGCGGCGAGGCGGTCGGCGTGCTGGTCGGCCTTGGCCTTCAGGTCGGCGACGTCGATGTTGCCCTGCGAATCGCAGGCGACGGGGACGACTTCGTAGCCGCACATGACGGCGGAGGCGGGGTTGGTGCCGTGGGCGCTGGTCGGGATGAGGCAGATCGTGCGGTGGCCCTGGCCGCGGGCTTCCTGGTAGCCGCGGATGGCGAGGAGGCCGGCGTATTCGCCTTGGGAGCCGGCGTTGGGTTGGAGGGAGACGGCGGAGAAGCCGGTGATCTCGCAAAGCCAGGCCTCGAGCTCGCGGGCGAGGCGGGCGTAGCCGCGGCGCTGGTCCTCGGGGGCGAAGGGGTGGATGGCGCCGAACTCGGGCCAGGAGACGGGGAACATCTCGCTGGCGGCGTTGAGCTTCATGGTGCACGACCCGAGCGAGATCATCGAGTGGCACAGGGAAAGGTCCTTGGCCTCGAGGCGCTTGATGTAGCGGAGGAGCTCGTGCTCGGTGTGGTAGCTGTTGAAGACCTTGGCGGAGAGGTAGGCGGACTGGCGCGCGTGGGAGCCGAGGCCGGCGGCCGGAGAGCCGGAAGCCGGAAGGTCGGAGGCGAGCAACTCGGCGGATTCGCTGAAGCAGGCAAGGACGTCGCGAAGGTCGGACTCGGAGACGGTTTCGTCGAGGGAAAGGGCGACGGTGGTCTCGTCGACGGGGCGGAGGTTGATCTTCTTGGCCTCGGCGTTGGCGAGGACGCGGGCGGCGGAGACCTTGCCGACGGTGAGGGTGTCGAACACGGGGCCGGCGTTGACCGAGGCGCCGGCGCGGCGGAGGGCGGCGGCGAGAAGCGTGGTGGCGTTTTGGATACGCGTGGCGATGCGGCGCAGGCCGGCGGGGCCGTGCCACACCGCATACATCGACGCCATGACGGAGAGGAGCACCTGGGCGGTGCAGATGTTGGACGTGGCCTTGTCGCGGCGGATGTGCTGCTCGCGGGTGCCGAGGGAGAGGCGCATGGCGGGGCGGCCCTGGGCGTCCTTGGAAACGCCGACGAGGCGGCCGGGCATCTGGCGCTTGAGGGCGTCGCGGGTGGCGAAGAAACCGGCGTGGGGGCCGCCGCCGCCGAGCGGGACGCCGAAGCGCTGGGCGGAGCCGACGGCGACATCGGCGCCGAATTCGCCGGGGGCGCGAAGGAGGGTGAGGGCGAGGAGGTCGGTGGCGACGACACAGTAGCCGCCGACGGCGTGGACGCGGGCGAAGAGGTCGGCGAAGTCGTGGATGTCGCCGGTGGTGTCGGGGTATTGCACGAGCACGCCGAAGAGGCCGGCGGTGCCGGCGACGTCGAGGGACGAGTGGTCGCCGACCTGCACGGTGATGCCGAGGGGCTTGGCGCGGGTTTGGACGATGTCGATGGTCTGCGGGTGGCAGCGCGCAGAGACGAAGAAGACGCCGCCGTCGACGTCCTTGGCGCGGTGGCAGAGCATCATGGCTTCGGCGGCGGCGGTGCCCTCGTCGAGGAGGGAGGCGTTGGCGATGTCGAGGCCGGTGAGGTCGGTGACGAGCGTCTGGAAGTTGAGGAGGGCCTCGAGGCGGCCTTGGGCGATCTCGGCCTGGTAGGGGGTGTAGGCCGTATACCAGCCGGGGTTCTCGAGGATGGTGCGCTGGATGACGGGCGGGGTGAGCGTGCCGTAGTAGCCTTGGCCGATGTAATTGCGGAAGACCTTGTTGAGGCTGGCGATTTCGCGAAGTTCGGCGAGAGCGGCGGACTCGTTGAGCGGGGGCGGGAGGGCGAGCGGTTTTTCGAGGCGGATCGACGCGGGCACGGTGGCGTCGATCAGTGCGTCGAGCGTCGGACAGCCTACGACGGAGAGCATGCGGGCTTGCTCGTTCGCATCCGCGGAGTTGTGGCGCGGCACAAAGGTGTCGGTCGGGGCCAGGAGGGCCGCGAGAGCGGAACTGGAGGATGAAACGGGAGCGGGCGCGGAGGCGGACATGATTGCCCGCAGCGTGGGAGGGGGAGCCGAAGCGGCAAACGCAAAGGTGGCCGAGGTAGTTTTGGCGTTAAAATGGGAGCGTCGTCCTCGGTTTCCTCGCAGGGGACGGAGTCGCGAAGGACGGGGCGCGGGCTTCGCTTCAGGTGTCTTTGTGCGGAAGAGATTTAAAAACCGGAGGATGCGCGCGCTGGGCGGAAACGTCGCGAACGCCGCGAGGACTCTCGTTGAGGGCGTCAACCGCTTTGCGGCCCGATAGCGGACGCGCCGTTTGGCTCACTGGCTGCTCAGCGAAACGCCTCCTTCGCACCTAATGAAAAATCCAGCCATCGGGCTTCATGCCCTGCTCTTGATCAGCGCCTCCTCGGTGTTTGGCGCCACCATCGCCCAGTGGACGTTTGAAACCTCGATCCCCACAACTTCGGGGCCGTTGACCCCGGAGGTGGGGAGCGGCTCGGCGACTGCGAGCACGGGCGGGACTTTCAGCAATCCGGCCGGGTGGGCCACGGCCGAATCGTGGTCGTCCACGGCGTGGGATAGCGGTGATTATTTTCAGTTCCAGGTCAGTTCCGTCGGCTACGTTGATATCGCCGTGTCGTGGCAGCAGACGGGGAGCGGCACCGGGCCGAGGGACTTCGTGCTCCAATATAGCGTGGATGGCACCTCGTTCACCACCTTTGCGAGCTACTCCATCACAAACGATTCGTGGAACGCTTCGTCCGCCCCGGGCGCCAGCGTAAAGTCCTTTTCGTTGTCCGCGATCACCGCGCTTAACGGAGACGCGTCGATTTTCTTCCGTCTCACCCAGTCGGGGACGACCTCAGTCAACGGAGGCACGGTAGCTGCGGGAGGCACCGGCCGGGTCGATACCTTTACGGTCACGGGGACCGCCGTTCCCGAGCCGTCCTCGTTCGCGGCTTTGGCAGGCGTCGGGACGCTCGGATTCTGCGTGCTGCGTCGGCGGCGTCGCGCGGCTTGATGCCTTGGGTTTTTTCATTCCGGGCCCGACGCCGCTCCGGCGTCGGGAATCCGTTATTTCGATCGTGGTAAAGCGACGAACGCCCCAGGTCTTACATCGCGCGATTCCGCGTATTCATTCGGTGACTACGCGTATACGCGGATGCGCGACGATTTCCGGGGTATCCGCCGATTGGCGACGGATGGAAACGTCACCGAAACGTTGCCCCCGCGCGTTGCGGACGGGGCTTGGCTTGAGGAGTGCTAGGGGAGCGGGGGACCTGGCGCAGCCCGTGACAGAGTATCCCCGAATCCACCGGGTCCGTCCGCGAGGACTGGCCCGGCCAATGCTAATCCCAATCATGCCTGAAATTTTCGCCTCCTCCTCGCGGCCGCGTTTCGCGCGCGGCTTCACGTTGATCGAGCTGCTCACGGTGATCGCGATCATCGGCGTGCTCGCCGCGATCCTGATCCCCGTCATCAGCAAGGTCCGGCAGACGGCGAAGTTTTCGGTGAACGTCAGCAATGTCCGGCAGTGGACCACGGCCTGCGCGCTCCACATGGCGGATTGGAAGGGCTACGTTCCCTACCAAGGCACCGGCACGGGCGCCAACGGCTCGCTTCAGCGCGTGGATCTGGGCGACACGACGCCGTTCACTGTCGGCGGCGTTTTGCCGTGGTGGAATGCGCTGCCCCCTTACATCGGGATGAAGACGCTCAAGGAGTTGAACGCGAAAAACGCGCTGCCGAAGGTCGGCGACGGCTCGTTTTGGGTGTCTCCCTTGGCCGAGCCGCCTCCGGCGAGCATGGAGTGGGCTTCCTTTCTTTGTTATTCCACCGCGCGCAGCAGCAACACGATGGGCAGCGCGGCGGCGAATCGGATGGTCGCCAACATCACCAAGCTCGTGACGCGAAACGCGGATAATTCCATCCGCGAGGTGGTGTCGCCCTCCCGCACGGTCGTGTTCGCGGAAAGCGCTCTCTTCACGCGGGCTTTGGATGGAGCGACCCCGTTTTCGCAGACGAGCGCGCGGGTGACGGTCGACCCGATCGATCTCGCCCACTTCAACCGCAACGGCTCCGCCACCAATCGCGGCGGACTGCAGGGCAAGGCGGCGGTCGGTTTCTTCGACGGCAGCGTGCGGACCTTCACCGGTCAACAGCTGCGCGAACAGGCGGGCGCCGACGCGGGCGGAAGCGGCAACAACGCCGCCCAGCGCGGCGACAATCCCGACCGCGTCGTCTGGCGCCTGACGCCCAACTGACCGCGCCCCCGTCCCGTTCACCCCCTCTCCGCGAAAATCTTTCCATTCATGAACTACCCTCAATCCTTCCGGCGCTTGGCGCGTCGCCTCGGCCGTCCGAGCTTGCTTCAGGTCGCGGCCTTGGCCGCGGCCGTGGTCTCCTCCACCGTCTCCGCCCAGATCTCCTACACGGGCGGCACCTACGTGCAGAACTTCGATTCGCTGGCCAGCTCGGGCTCCGCCACGGCCTTCACGGATAACTCCACCATTCCTGGCTGGTATGTGGAAAATTACGACACGGGTTACGCCACCGGCGAAGTCACGAGCGCGTTGCTGTTCGCCGGCACCCGCCAGGCGCAGAGCGACAACTACACCCCCGGCACCGGATCGTCGAACACCGGAGCCCTTTACAGCTTCGGCGTGGCCGGAGTGAACGCCGTCGAGGAGCGCGCCTTGGGCACGGTGGGATCGGGCACGCCCGATGATTTTTTCGTCGGCATGGCGGTGAAGAACGACACCGGCGTCCCGCTGTCCGGTTTTACCATCACATACGATGGCGAGCAGTGGCGTCTCGCCGGCAACACCACCCAGCGCGCCGAGACCGTTTATGCGTTTTATCGCGTCGGCGGGACCGCGTTTGACGGCACCGGCACCTGGCTCCCTCTCACGGCGCTCAACTTCACCTCGCCCAATGTGAGCGCGTCGACCACCGGCTCGGCGTTGGACGGCAACGCGGCGGGCAATCGCGTGTCCGGCATCACCGCGACCGTTTCCACGCCCGTGCAGCCGGGCGACATCGTGTGGATCCTTTGGGCCGACATGGACCACGCGGGCAGCGATCACGGCATGGCGCTGGACAACGTCCAGTTCACCGCCGTCACCGCGACCGCCGGCGCCCCGGTGATCTCGAGCGCCACCAGCGTCACGGGAACGGCCAACTCCTCCTTCACTTACCAAATCGTCGCCTCCGGTTCGCCCTCTTCTTACGGTGCGAGCGATCTTCCCGCCTGGCTTTCCGTGAACACCTCCACCGGAGTGCTCACGGGCACGCCGACCGCGCCTGGAGTTTTTCCGGTCACGGTTTCCGCCACGAACGGCACAGGCACCGGCTCCGCCGTCGTGACCATCACGGTCAATCCCGATCCCCTTGCTCCGGTCATCGCATCGGGCCAGTCGATCACGCATCTCATCAACACGCCGCTCACTTATCAGGTGCAGGCCTCCAACAGCCCCGTCTCCTACACCTGCGGCACCCTGCCCGCGGGTCTCAGCTTCGACACGACGACGGGCGTGATTTCCGGAACGCCGACCACCACCGCCAACTTCACCAACGTCGCGATATCCGCGACCAACCAGTATGGCACGGGCACCGGCACCATCAACGTCGCGCTGGTGAGCGAGCCCGCCTACACGGGAGACCTTGTCGTCTCCGCCTACGCGGGCACCTCCGGCTTCAGCTATGCGCTGGGTTTCACCCAGTCGCCCTTCTCCTACCTTTTCGAAAATCTTCCCGCAGGCTTGGAGAATCTTACCGGCTCGACCATCTCGGGCACGGTTCCGGCCGCGGGCGAGTATCCGATCACGGTGACGGCGACCAACGACTACGGCGCAACCACGATCACCTTTACCTTGAAGGTGCTCGACGCGGCCGCGCAGGCGGCGATCCCGCAGAACGTCGTGGTGAACAAGTTCTCCAATTCGGAGCCCGACCGCGTCGAGTTGCTCGTGATCGGCAATGGCTCGCCCGGATCCACCGTCGATATGCGCGGCATGATCGTGAAGGATTTCAGCAACAGCATCGCCAACGACGGCGGCGGGCGCTTCACCTTTTCCGGCAACAGCCTGTGGGCGGCGGTGCCTGCCGGCACTTTGATCGTCCTGTCCGCCGGCAACACGCTGCCGCAGGACGAGTCGGCGGCGGACTACGTGCTGGCGATCAATCTCGGAAACAGCACCTACTTCAGCGCCTCCGGCAGCTTCGACATCGCGACCACCGAGATGGTCATGATCAAGGCCGCGGGCACGGGCACGGGCGGAGTGGCGGGCGGCATCCACGCCTTGGCCGCAGGCAGCACCACCGCGACGCAGTATGCGGCTTTCCTCGGACCGAAGGTCGGCACCACCTCCACGACCGCTTTCGGGTTCGGCGTCTACGTCAACAACGCGAGCTCCGCCCTGGCCGACTACACCGGCACGGGCGCGACGGGCAACGTGGCCATCGCGAGTCTGAGCTTCGGCGCCTCCAACAACGCCACGAACCAGACCTACATCACTTCGCTTCGCGCCGCGGTATCGACGCCCTTGCAGACTTGGCGCCAGACCTACTTCGGCACCACGGCCAACTCCGGCAACGCCGCCGATGCCTTCGACTACGACGGAGACGGCATCCCCAACCTGCTCGAATACGCGACCGGCACCAATCCCACCGTGGCCAACGTCGGCGTGGTGACCCTCGCCAAGTCGGGCGATTTCCTGACGCTCAGCTTCCCGGTCATCGGCGACGCGTCTGTCACCTACACCGTCCAAGCGAGCAACGATCTCGCGAGCTTTGCCACGGCCACCGGCTCGATCAGCACGACGGGCGGCGTATCCACCTACACGGACAACGTCTCGCTCTCGACCGCCGGCGTCCGCCGTTTCCTCCGCTTGCAGGTCAGCCACACCGAATAAGGAGCGGAGCCAGCCGGTCATTCGGCTCGGTGGGCTTCCCCAACAAAAAGCCGACGCCCCGAAAGAGGCGTCGGCTTTTTTTCCGTTCAGGATCAGCGGCGCGCTGGACGACGACGGCTCGCCGCGCCCAAGGCGAAAAGACCGAGGATCGTCGCGAACGTGGCCGGTTCAGGAACGGCCGCGGCTGCGGCGGCGAAGTTTTGCGAGACGACCAGGTTGTCGATCGACACCGCGCCATGGCTCGCCGCTCCCTGGCGGAAAAAGACGCCGCGCACCGCGGCGGTGGAGGCGAGCGCGATGGACGGCGAGTCCTGCGTGGCGGGAGCGATCCAGAGGCGGGCTTGGTCGCCGTCCATGTCCAGGCCGAGCACGGCGCGATACTGCGTGCCGCGGTTGAGCGCGGCCGACCACTCCGTGAGGTTGCTGCTCGAGGCGTTCAGGCTCGTGCCGGTGAAGATGCCGACGGCGACCTGGGAAGTCGCGGTCGAAGCGACGCCGCTGAAGCTTTGCGCGGCGGCCGAGGGACGAAAGATACCGAAGGAGAGTTCAAACACGCCGCTGGAGGCGGTGCCGGAACGGAAGCCGGCCACCGCGGAGATCGAGTCACCGGTCGAGATCGTGCCGCTCGCCGAGACCGTGAAATCCCAGCCCATGTAGATCGTGCCCGTGGAAAGGTTGGAAGAGGCGAAGTTGAGTTGCGCCGATTCTCCGGACGAGGCGGCGAGGCCGAGCGAACCGGACGATACCGACAGGGCCGGGCTGCTGTTCGAGATTTGCGCCCAGTTGCCGACCCCCGAGTCGGGGGTGGAGCCGACGAGATTCCCGGAGGTCGAGAAGTCTTCGGCGATCGGCGTAAATTGCGCCGAAACGGACAGCGCGGATGCGAGGAGGAGCGGAAGCAGGAGTATTTTCATGTTGTTAAGATACGTAGGTAATACGCGTTGCTACGCCGATAGGGGTGATTACCCTATGTCAAGTTTTTGGATGCATAAATTGGCTATCATTAGGTGAATGTAATTCATGCTATTGCCTTGCGCGATGTATCGGCGCGCCGGGTGAAAGGTAAAACGGCGAAGTTGCCGACGGCCGGAGTGCGGATTTGCTCGCGCGGCATGAACACCGCCGCGGCGCGCGCCGCCCACCTCGATCTCCGTTTGGCGGAGCTTTATCCGAAGACGCCGGTGCCGCTGGATCACACGTCGCCCTATACGTTGCTCGTGGCCGTGCTGCTTTCCGCGCAATGCACGGACAAGCGCGTGAACCTTCAGACTCCGGGGCTTTTTGCGAAGGCCGACACGCCGCAGAAGATGGTGAAGCTTTCGGTCGAGGAGATCGATTCGCACGTCCGCCCCTGCGGGCTGGCCCCGCGCAAGGCGCAGGCGATCCGGCGGCTCTCGGAAATCCTGATCGAAAAGCACGGCGGCGAGGTGCCGCGGAGCTTCGAGGCGCTCGAAGAGTTGCCCGGCGTGGGGCACAAGACCGCCTCGGTCGTTATGTCGCAGGCTTTTGGCGTGCCGGCGTTTCCGATCGACACGCATATCCACCGCCTGGCGCAGCGCTGGAAGCTCACGCGTCTCGGCGCGAGCGTGGAGGAGACGGAGCGTGACCTGAAGCGCCTGTTTCCCGAGGCGCATTGGAATGCCCTGCACCTGCGCATCATTTTCTACGGTCGCGAGCACTGCACCGCGCGCGCCTGTGACGGCATGACCTGCCTGCTGTGTCGGGAGGTTTTTCCCGACCGCAAACGCGCCGTGCGGGTGAAGCGGGCCTAAGGCCGAGAGCCGGCCGAGGAGGCGGAGCGAGACGGAGGCCGTTAGCACGGAACCGCTTTTGTCCGAAGCGCGCCGGGCTTTGGGTTTGGCGGGCGCCGGCGGCCGGATTTGGTTGGCGGCACTATGGCTACCACGTCCACCAAAGGTTTTGCGGCATTGGTCACCGGCGCGTCGCGCGGCATCGGGCGCGGCATCGCGGTCGAGCTCGCCAAGGCCGGCGGTCGCGTGGCGATCAACTACGCGGGCAACGCCGAGGCCGCCGCCGAGGCGCTCGAGCTCGTGAAGGCCGCAGGCGGCGACGGCTTCATCGTGCAGGGCGACGTGGCGGTAGCGGCGGATCGCGAGCGTATGGTCGCCGAGACGGTCGCGAAATTCGGCCGCATCGACGTCTTGGTGAACAACGCCGGCGTCGCGCCCAAGGTTCGCGCCGACCTGCTCGACGCGGGCGAGGAGAGCTTCGACCGACTCTTCGCGATCAACCTGAAGGGCCCCTTCTTTCTCTCGCAGCTCGTGGCGAAGCAGATGCAAAAGCAGGCACCGGACTCGGAGGGGTTTCGCGGACGCATCGTGAACATCACCTCGATCTCGGTCTACACGGCGTCGATCAACCGCGGCGACTACTGCATGGTAAAGGCGGGGCTCGCGATGATGACCAAGCTCTTCGCCGACCGTCTGGCGAACGACGGCATCAACGTCTACGAAATCCGCCCCGGCGTGATCGCGACCGACATGACGGGTGGAGTGAAGGAGAAATACGACAAGCTCATCATCCACGACGAGCGCGGCATCACGCCGATCCGCCGCTGGGGCAAACCGGAAGACATCGGCCGCGCGGTGCGGGCGATCGCCGAGGACCGTTTCCCCTTCTCGACCGGCGCGTGCTTCGATGTGGACGGCGGCTTCCACTTGCAGCGGCTGTAACGGAAAATTGGCGATACGGCGCGATAGGCGAAGTGGTTGTGGCTCGACGTGTCCCCGGAGATCGCCTGGGTTCGTGGCATGGTCAACCTGCACACCGCCAAGCGCTTTGAGGATTTGCTGGGCGAGGGCGTCGAGCCTTCGCCTTACGACTACCGGTTGCTTTTCGAGGCGAAGGGCTGGTTTGCGCGCGGGCGAGCGAAGGCGCGTTGGAGGCGGTTGAAGAAACTCGACCCGAAGCTGCGGCGGGTGCTGCGGCCGGACGAACGCGTGTATTATGTGAGCAACGGCACGCTCTCGAATTTTGGAGAGCAGTTTTTTGAGGGGCACGCGGCGGCGCAGTATGTGAATCGGCGAGCGCTCGTGTTTACGACGGAACGAGTGATCCTGATGCAGCTCGGCACGAGCGAGAAGCCTGGTCTGCTGACCAGCGAGCTGCCTTACGCGGCCTTGCGAGAAGTGAAGTCGACTTGGACGGGTTTTTGCCAGCTCACCTTGATGAACGGGAAGAAGCACAAGCTATCCGGAATGCCCAAGGCAGATCGGAAGTATCTGCACGAGTTTCTTAATGGTGTGGTGGCCGGGACGGGCGCGGAGGCGACGGGCGCCGGCGGACTTCACAAAGGATCGGACGGGCTGACGCATCTGTGCCCGCATTGCTTCACGCCGGCGCCGGGGCGCCCGGAACGCTGTCCGTCCTGCGACGGCGGCATCCAGTCGGCCAACAAGGCGGCTTTGCTCTCGCTGATATTTCCCGGGCTCGGCGACTGGTATCTCGGTTACCGCTGGCTGGCCGCGATGGAGATGTTTGGCGCGGGTTTTCTGTGGTTTGTCATGGTGATCGCGCCGCTGCTCGGGGTGCGGACGGACAAGGGGCACGAGGGCGAGGCCGTGTCGGATTCGGCGTTCGGAGGCGTATATTGGGCGATCGCGGCGATCGCCATCGTGGCGGCTCACGGGATCGACGCCGTGATGACGCGGAGCTACGGTTTGAAGGGGCACTATCCGGGCCGCGCGCCGGTGGCGGCGCGAGTGGTTTGATCGCGCCGCCTTCGAAAAATTCGAGCGGGACGGAGGGATGCGGCGACCTAAAGGGATCACCGCGCGGTGCGTTTGGCTATCGAGGGCTGATTCCGCTTTTCGGGCCCGCTCGCTTTGCCTCCGCAGCGACGAGCAACTCGCGGATTTTATGGACGCCCGGGGTGTCGTTCAGCTGAACGATACTCCCGCGCGGTGTCCGCCCTTGGCGATCTTCCGCAAGCGGATCGGCGCCCGCGGCCAGCAAGGTCGTCACGATTTCGGGCTCACCCCATTCGGCGGCCCGATGCAGAGGTGAGGCGCCGGTAAGGTCCTTGGCGTTGATGTCCGCGCCCGCCGCCAGCAGACATTCTATGCCGGCATTTTTCTGCGCGACCGGAATCGGGCGCAAAACGTTGTCGTAGCCTCCGGGGAGAAAATGAAGCGGCGTAAAGCCGTTGGTGGTGTGGGACGCGGAGTCGTGGATTTGGAGCTTGGGATCGGCGCCCTTCGAAAGAAGAAACTTCAGACCGGGCACGTCGCAGTTCCGGGCGGCGTTGTGCAGGGCCGTGGTGCCGTCCTTGGCTTGGGCATTTATGTCGGCTCCGGCGTCGATCAGCAGTTTTATCATCTCTGCGCGTTCGCCGGAAAAGCCGAACCAGAGGAGGTGGATCAACGGCGTCGCACCCGACTCGTCACGGGCCTTGGCCGTGCTTGCGTCCGCGGTGAGCATGCGTCTCGCGTCGGCGAAATCTTCGCCGTCAAGAAAATCGAAGATATCCAATGGCTGAAGTTGGAATGTCGTCGTGAATCCCGCCGTGGTTTTAGACGTGGTGGCCCCGTTGTGGTCATACGTCTTTCCATCGGTGGAGTAGCCGACGTCCGCGCGTTTGTGGCCGGGAGGTGCGATACTGATCGTGCAAGACGGGCCGAACGAAGCATGGACGTTTAAGGCCGACATTCCGCGTCCCGCAGCGTATCCCGCCGACGATACGTGGAAGAATCGTTCAGGAAAAACCACCGATCCAAATTTGTCGGTCACTTTGGAGTCGGTGCCGCTACGAGAGGGCGAAAGCCCATAAAACTCCCAACGTTCCTCGACCTCGAGACCCGCGACAGGTTTGCCTGTCGAGTCCACCACGATCACTGACCAAGCTGGCGCAATTTGAGCCTCGCGCGCTCGCATGGGTGTGCTCGCGCAGAACAAAGCCACGACCGTAGCCAGCGGAGCTTGCACGGTGAGGAGCATGAACAGGCGACGCATGATTTGTGAAGGTTGCGCAGTCGGGGAGTTGGCGAGACTCCGTCCAAGGCGGATGAATTACTCGACGGGCCGGCGTTCGAGGCGCGGGCGGGGCTGGGGCGCGGCGACCTCGGCGGGCTCGGGGCTGGTGTAGTGTGCGGGGGCGAGGATGGTGCCGCTCTTGGTGGCGAGCTGGCCGTCGGGGCGGGCTTTCACGTCTTCGACGCGGTAGGGGGTGCCGTCGGCGTGTTGGAGGAAACGTTGCCATTCGTTTTCGTGGAAGGGGCGGCTGCCGCGGCGGCCGAAGACGACGGTCTGGCCGCCGGTTTCGTCCACCACGCGGTCGCGGTCGAGGCCGCGGCTGATGGCGACGGCGGGCTCGTGGGTCGGGAAGGTCGCGATGAGCTTCGGGCGCGGCTCGGGGCTGAAGCCCATGTAGTCGGGCTGGTTCTCGGGGCTGATGAGCTGCACGACTCGCAGGCCGTTTTTGCCGTCGGCGATCAGGCCGAACATGGAGGCGTTGACGGCGCCGATCTGGAGCGAGCGGGTATCGTTGAGCGCGCCGTCGGCGGTGTAGTGCGAGTGCAGGCGAGGTTTCGCGGGATTCTTGATGTCGACGATGGCGAGGCCGTTCGGGCCGTCGGCGACGTAGAGGTAGGTGCGCGCGGCGTAGAGGCCTTCGGCGTGCTGGAGGGGAAGCGTGGCGACGAGCTTGGGGGCGAGGGGCTGCTCGAGGTTGAAGACCTTCACGCCGTCGGCGTCGGTGACGAAGGCGTGTTGGAACTGGAAGGCGATCTTACGTGGGTCGCGGAGTTGGCCGGGCTCGGGTTTGACGAGGAGTTTGGGGTGGAAGGGGTCGGCGACGTCGACGACGGCGAGGCCGGCGGCGCAGACGACGTAGAGGCGGGTGCCGGCCATGTAGGCGTGGGTGGCGCCGGTGAGCAGGCCCTCGGGGTTGTAGCGGACGACGTCTTTTTTCTCGTCGAAGAAGTTGTTGGCGGGGTCGCCGTCGAGGAGCGTGGCGGCGAGGACCATGACGAGGCCTTCCTCGCGGTCGGTGACGTAGATGAAGCCGTAGTTGAGGCCGATGGGCTGCTCCTGGTTTTCGGGGAGGCGCTGGCGCAGCGGGTCGAGCGCGAGGGTGGAGGGCGAAACAACGCTGGTGGCGTATTTGGTGGGCACATACAGGCGCTGGCCGAGGGGCGAAACGGGGGCGGTGGTGATGCGCTCGGAGAAGGCCTTGTTGTCGATGTTGGCGATGTCGAAGACGACGAAGCCGGCTTCGCCGCAGGCGGCGTAGAGGTATTCGCCGCGTTGGAGGAGGTCGAGGATCTCGCCCTTGCCGTGGTGGTGGTGGGCTTCGGAGAGGACGGAATTTTTCGCGACGTGCTCGGCGTAGTTGCGCGGGTAGGCGAGGTGGTGGAGGTGGGAGCCGAGGGCGGCCTGGGGCTCGTCGCGCTCGGTCCAGACGACGGCGTCGAGGCCGCCGGAGCCGGAGGCGACGTAGGCGTGGCGGCCGAAGAAGTTGACCGTGCCGGTGCCGAAGCCGAGGAGCTGGGTCATCCAGGCGTGGTTGTCGTTTTGCTCGGAGAGGTGGCAGTCGGTGCAGTTTTTGGTGGTGCCGACGGAGGAAGTGGTGTGGGCGAAGTGGGGGTTGAAGGCCTGGCCGCTGTAACCCTCGGCGGAGATCGTCTGCTGCTGGGAGTAGATCCATTCGCGGTTGGAGTTTTGCGAACCGACGATGACGGCGGAGGAGCTGCGGAGGACGGCGAGGCGGTTGTTTTTGTGGGTGGCGTCCTTGCCGAGCAGGCCGAG
>CBIHRE010000048.1:0-15645 GCA_966212385.1 uncultured Akkermansia sp.
CAAGCACGGCGGCAAGGTCTGGGCCGAAAGCAAGGTGGGCGCGGGGACGAGTTTCTATTTCACCCTGCCGCTCCACGCGGCGAAAAGCGGCGGCGGTTCCTGATTTGGAGGGCGCCGCGCCGTCGGCGCCTGCGGGGGCTTCGCGGCGGGCACGGCGGCCCGCCCTCCAGCCATGCCACGAAACCCGGCCGCAGCTCGCGTCGCCTTCCCGCGCGTCTCGCCGGGAACACGTTGACCTCGGCCCCGGCCTTTGCGTGCGTCGCCGTCTCTTTCCACTTCGTTTGCTCCGCGCCCGCCGCCGTGCCCCTCGACCTCTACGCCAACATCCGCGACCAACGCCTCGCCGCCCTGCGGGAGGAGTTTTTCCCGCGCCTGCCCCTTGCGGACGAACGTCCGCTCACGCTCGAGATCGGCTGCGGCCACGGACATTACTTGAACGCCTTCGCCGCGGCGCATCCGCAGGAGTTTTGCGTCGGCATCGACCTGCTGGCCGACCGCATCGAGCGGGCGGAGCGGAAGGCGAAGCGCGCGAAACTCGCCAACCTCGCCTTCGTCCAGGCCGAGGCCTCGCTGTTTCTTCACGCCTTGACCGCTTTGTCCGCCGCGGGAGATCCCGCGATCCGAACGCCGCGCCTCGGCCGCGTCTTCGTGCTGTTTTCCGATCCTTGGCCGAAGCGCCGCCACTGGAAGCACCGTGTCCTCCAGACGAGCCTGCTCGACACCTTGGCGGGATTGGCCGCGCCCGGCGCGCGCCTGCATTTCCGCACCGATCATCCCGAATATTACGACTACGCCCGTGACGTTGTCGTGAACCACCCGCGCTGGAACATCGTGTCCTCCGAGGCGGAACCTTGGCCCTTCGAATACGTGTCCGTGTTTGAGGAACGCGCGCTAGCCGGTGCTCCGCAGTCTCTTACGGCGATACTAAAGTAGACGGATCGATTTCACATAAGAGAGAAGCGATTCGCGCCTCGCCCGGGCTAATGACCCCGGTGCTGCTAGATATCTACCACTTCAGAGATTGACGAGCCCTCGCCCGGCTACCTAGTTCCTGCTCTTTTCCCCTCTTTCCATGGCCCTCCGCGCATCCGCTTCCGCCCTCAAAACCCTCGTCGCGCTGCCGCTTTTCGCGGTGCTCGCCGCGACGGCGCACGCGAGCGAAGGCGGCCATGAGGCCGCCTCCTCGCTGAAGGATTTCATCGGTCTTCCGGTCACCAACACGATTCTCACGAGCTGGCTCATCACTCTTGCGATCATCGTCGTCGTTCGCCTCGCCGTCGGCACGCCGAAGATCGTCCCCGGCCGCGGCCAAGCCGTTCTCGAAAGCGCCATCACCGGCCTGCGCGATCTCTACGCGCCCATCGTTGGCAAAAAAGCCATGCCGATGGCCTTCCCGGTTCTCCTCACCCTCTTCGTCTTCATCGTTCTGCACAACTGGTCCGGCCTCCTTCCCTTCGTCGGCACCGTCGGCTGGGGCCACGTGGTCGACGGCCATTTCCATGTCACCACGCCGCTCATCCGTCCGCACACCTCCGAGCTGAACGGCACCATCGCCCTCGCCATCGTCTCCTTCGGCGCTTGGTTCATCATCGTGATGCGCTACGCCGGCCCGGGCCTGCTCATCAAGGACCTCTTCGGCAACAAAGCCGACAAGAACGAGCTCCACCCCGGCATGTATTGGGGCCTGTCGCTCGTCTTCCTCGTCGTCGGTCTCATCGAGGTCGTCTCGATCTTCATCCGCCCCGTGACGCTCTCCATGCGTCTCTTCGGCAACGTGTTCGGTGGTGAAAACCTCCTCCACGCGATGCACTTCCTGCCGCCCTTCTATTTCCTCGAGCTGCTTGTCGGCGCCGTCCAAGGCCTCGTGTTCACCCTTCTGACCGCGGTCTACATCGGCCTCATCTGCAACCACGGCGACGACCATCACGACGACGAGCACGGTCACGACCACCACTAAGCCGTCGCCAAAGAAAACCCTTTCGCCGGAAGCCACCCGCGGGCCCACGCGCCACACCAAACGCGAGCGACCGGCAAAACCACAACCAACAAACCCACCTACATCCATGATCATCGCTGAAATCACTGGCAACATCGCCTCCGCCGCCGGCCTCATCGCCGCCGCCATCGCCGTCGGTCTCATCGGCACCAAGGCCGCCGAGGCCGTTGGCCGCAATCCCGCCGCCTCCGGCAAGATCCTCGTCCAGTCCATCCTCGGTATGGCGCTCGCCGAAGGTCTCGGCCTCCTCGCCCTCTTCCTCGCCAAGTAATAGTTGGCGCAGTTTCGGCCTCGTGCGCGCCAGTCGTGCACGGGGCCACTTTTCCCTTTCCGTTTAGTTTTCCATCCCGCCCGACGCTCGCCCGCCATGTTCTCCCTCCTTCTGGCCGCCACCACTCCCGCCCACGACGCCGTTGAGACCAACGCCCATGGCGCCGCCGCTCCGGCCTCCGACGGTCTCGTCCACGAGCTCGTCACGAAGTTCGGCATCGACGGCGTGAACGTCGCGATGCAGCTGCTCAGCTTCGCGATCCTCGCCTACGTCCTCTACCGCTTCGCGATCAAGCCCACGCTTTCGCAGGTCGACGAGCGCAACCGCCAGATCGAGGCCGGCCTGAAGAACGCCGAGGCCACCGCCGCCAAGCTCGCCGAGGCCAATGCCGCCGCCGCCGCCCAGCTCAAGGCCGCCCAGGTCGAGGCCAACAAGATCGTCGACGAGGCCCGTAAGGCCGCCAAGGAGCTTTCCGAGCGCGAGACCGCGGCCGTCACCGAGCGCGCCAACGCCCTCCTCAAGAAGGCCAACGAGGCCGCCGAGCTCGAGCGCAAGAAGATCATGGCCGAGGCCCAGCAGGAGATCGCCCGCCTCGTCGTCGCCACGACCGAGCGCGTCCTCGCCAAGAAGCTCACCGACGCCGACCGCTCCGCCTACAACGAGGCGGCCGCCCGCGAGCTCACCAACGTCTAAGCCCTCCGGCTCAGCTCCCTGCTCCAAGCTCCCATCTCCTAGCTCAACATGGCCGCCGTCCCCGCCCAAATCCGCGCCCAAGCCAAACAGCTTCTCCAGCTCAGCCTGGAGAACGGCGTGGTCTCCGCCGAGCGCGTCGCCGGCGTCCTCGAGTATCTCGAGAAGTCTCCGCCCGCGAGCCCGCAGACCGTCCTCGCGGCCTACCGCACGCTGGTCGCCGCCGAGCTCGCCAAGGGCGAGGCCCGCGTCGAGCACGCCGGCCCGGTGTCCCCCGAAGCCCTCGCCTCCATCGCCGCCTCCCTCGGCAAGCGCTACGGCCGTCCCGTGACCGCCGTGTCGACGCCCAACCCGAAGCTCCTCGCGGGCCTCCGCGTCCGCATCGGCGACGACGTCTACGAGTCGTCCGTCGTCGGCCAGCTCGCCGCCCTCTCCGGCGCCGCCTGATCCATCGCCCCGTAGTATCCAGTTTCCAATTACTCCCTAGACCCTTTCACAAAATGAGCACCGTCCTCGCCCAAATCGAATCGCAGATCGCCAAGCTCTCCGCCAAGGCCGTCCGCAAGAACACCGGCGTCATCACGACCGTCGCCGACGGCGTCGCCAAGGTTTCCGGCCTCTCCGAGGTGATGTATAACGAGATGGTCGCCTTCCCCGGCGGCGTCATCGGCATCGCCCTCAACCTCGCCGAAGACGAGGTCGGCTGCGTCGTCCTCGGCGACGTCTCCAAGCTCAAGCAGGGCGACGAGGTCCAGACCACCGGCAAGCTCCTCTCCGTCCCCGTCGGCAAGGGCCTCCTCGGCCGCGCGGTCGACGCCCTCGGCAACCCGGTCGACGGCAAGGGCCCCATCGCCGCCACCGAGTTCTACCCCGTCGAGAAGATCGCCCCCGGCATCATGGCGCGTAAGTCGGTCTCGCAGCCCCTCTTCACCGGCATCCAGGCCATCGACTCCATGATCCCGATCGGCCGCGGCCAGCGCGAGCTCATCATCGGCGACCGCGGCACCGGCAAGACCACCATCGCGATCGACACGATCATCAACCAGGCGAACATCAACCGCGTCGGCCTCGCGTCTGGCGACCCGAAGTTCCGCCCCGTCTATTCCATCTACGTCGCGATCGGCCAGAAGAACTCCAATATCGTCCGCACCATCGCCGCCCTCGAGGCCGCCGGCGCGCTCGAGTTCACCACCATCGTCGCCGCCCCCGCCGCCGACAACCCCGCCAACCAATACCTCGCCCCCTACTCCGGCGCGGCCATCGGCGAGTGGTTCATGGAGAACGGCCAGGACGCCCTCATCGTTTACGACGATCTTTCCAAGCACGCCGTCGCTTACCGCCAGATCTCGCTCATCCTGAAGCGCCCCTCCGGCCGCGAAGCCTATCCCGGCGACGTGTTCTACCTCCACTCCCGCCTCCTCGAGCGCGCCGCCCGCCTCGACGGCAAGGGCTCGCTCACCGCGCTCCCCATCATCGAGACCCTCGCCGGCGACGTCTCGGCCTACATTCCGACCAACGTGATCTCGATCACCGACGGTCAGATCTTCCTCGAGACCGATCTCTTCAACCAAGGCATCCGCCCCGCCGTCTCCGTCGGTCTCTCCGTCTCGCGCGTCGGTTCCGCCGCCCAGATCAAGGTCACCAAGCAGGTCGGCGGCAAACTCAAGGGCGAGCTCGCCCAGTTCCGCGAGCTGGCCGCCTTCGCCCAATTCGGCTCCGACCTCGACGCCAAGACCAAGGCCCAGCTCGACCGCGGCTCCCGCATCGTCGAGCTCTTCAAGCAGCCCGCCTTCAGCCCGATCTCCATCGAGCTCCAGGCCGTGACGATCTTCGCCCTCCAGAAGGGCTACTACGACGGTATCGACATCAAGAAGGTCACCGCCACCTCCGTTTCCATCCGCGAGTTCTTCAAGGCCCGCCAGGACGCCCTCCTCACCGAGATCCGCACCAAGGCCGCCTTGGACAAGGACCTCGAGGCCAAGATCATCGCCGCCCTCGACGCTTGGAAGTCGACCCAGTCGGCCTAATCTCAACCGAGTTGGCCGCAAAAAATCACAAAACGCGCAAAAACGAACCGCTTCGGCCTCGTTCCTTTTTTGCGACTTCTGCGCCTCTTTGCGGCTAAATTTCTGAAGACCTAAAATGGCCTCCACACGCGATATTCGCCGACGGATCAAATCCGTCAAAAACACCCGCCAGATCACCAAGGCGATGGAGCTCGTGGCTGCGTCCAAGATGAAGAAGGCGCAGCAGGCCGCCCTCTCCGGACGTTCCTACGCCCAGCTCCTGGCCAAGATGCTCGCCCGCCTCGCCCCGCGTCTCAGCGAGGTGAAGCACCCCTTCCTCGCCCAGCGCGAGATCAAGACCCGCGGCATCCTCCTCCTCACCACCGACAAGGGCCTCTGCGGACCGCTCAACGCGAACTTGTTCAAGCTCGTCGTCGAGGTGAAGACCCCCGCCAAGTTCTTTTCGGTTGGCAAGAAGGGCACCCAGTTCCTCGCCCGCACCAAGCGTGATCTCGTCGCCGACTTCACTGTCTCCGACAAGCTCGGCTTCGCCGAGGTCAAGCCCGTCATCGACCTGATGGTGAAGGCCTACCTCGACGGCGAGATCGACACCATCGAGGTCATCTACCCGCGCTTCAAGAACACCCTCGTGCAGGAGCCGCAGGTCCGCCCGGTGCTCCCCCTCGCGAGCCTCCAGGAGTTCCTCGCTGCCGCCCAGACCGAGGCCGGCAACGCCGCCTCGACCAGCGACGACCGCGACATGCTCTTCGAGCCCTCCGCCGGCGAGATCCTCGACGCGTTGATTCCCTTCTACGTCAACCGTCTCGTCTACCAGCTCGTCCTCTCCGCCCGCGCCTCCGAGCACTCGGCCCGCATGGTCGCGATGAAGACCGCCAAGGACAACGCCTCCAAGCTCCTCGGCGACCTCACGCTCGAATACAACAAGGCCCGCCAGGCCGGCATCACCGCGGAGATCCTCGAGATCGCCGCCGCCCAGTTCGCCACCGCGGCGTAATTGTTTCCCCACTACAGCACCCTTTCGCAAAACCCTCCGCACTTTAGAAAATGAGCAACACCGGCAAAATCGTTCAGGTCATCGGCCCCGTGGTGGACGTGAAGTTCACCAACGAGACCATCCCGCCCATCTATCAGGCCCTCACCGTCGACTTCACCGTCTCCGGCAAGGCCGAGAAGCTCACCCTCGAGATCCAGCAGCACCTCGGCGACGGCGTCGCCCGCGCGATCGCCATGTCCTCCTCCGAGGGCCTCTCCCGCGGCATGACCGTGGTCGACACCGGCGCCCCCATCTCCGTGCCCGTCGGCGAGGGCATCCTCGGCCGCATCTTCGACGTCACCGGCACCCCCGTGGACGGCAAGGGCGAGGTCAAGTTCACCAAGAAGTATCCCATCCACCGCGCCGCCCCGGCCCTCGTGGAGCAGAGCACCAACGCCGAGATCCTCGAGACCGGCATCAAGGTCATCGACCTCATCGCCCCCTTCACCAAGGGCGGCAAGGTCGGCGCCTTCGGCGGCGCCGGCGTCGGCAAGACCGTCGTGATCATGGAGCTCATCAACAACATCGCCAAGACGCACGGCGGCTTCTCCGTGTTCGCCGGCGTCGGCGAGCGCTCCCGCGAAGGCAACGACCTCTACCACGAGATGTCCGAGGCCGGCGTCATCAAGCAGGACAAGCTCGACGAGTCCAAGGTCGCGCTGGTCTACGGCCAGATGAACGAGCCCCCGGGCGCCCGCATGCGCGTGGCCCTCTCGGCCCTCGCGATGACGGAATACTTCCGCGACGAGCAGAACCGCGACGTGCTTCTCTTCGTCGACAACATCTTCCGTTTCTCGCAGGCCGGCGCCGAAGTGTCCGCCCTCCTCGGTCGCTCGCCCTCCGCGGTGGGTTATCAGCCCACCCTTTCCAACGAGATGGGCCAGCTCCAGGAGCGCATCACCTCGACGAAGAAGGGTTCCATCACCTCCTTCCAAGCCGTCTACGTTCCCGCCGACGACTTGACCGACCCGGCCCCGGCCAACACCTTCGCCCACCTCGACTCCACGATCGTTCTCGAGCGCTCCATCGCCGAGCTCGGCATCTATCCCGCCGTCGATCCGCTCGCCTCCGTCTCGAAGGCCCTCGAGCCCTCGATCGTCGGCCAGGAGCACTACCAGGTCGCCCGCGAGGTTCAGCGCGTCCTCCAGCGCTACAAGGACCTCCAGGACATCATCGCGATCCTCGGCCTCGACGAGCTCTCCCCCGAGGACAAGGCCCTCGTCTACCGCGCCCGCAAGATCCAGCGCTTCCTCTCGCAACCCTTCACGGTCGCCGAGGTGTTCACCGGCGCCGCCGGCAAGCAGGTGCCCGTCAAGGACACCATCCGCGGCTTCAAGATGATCCTCAGCGGCGAACTCGACCACGTGGCCGAGGGCGACTTCTACATGAAGGGTGGCATCGACGAGGTGCTCGCCGCCGGCGGTTCCAAGAAGTAAGACGCAGCAGGTTTAACCACTAATCGTCACTAATCATCACTAATGCCGACACGATCCGTCCCGGTTCTCCGGTTTGGATTAGTGTCCATTGGTGTTCATTAGTGGTTTAAAAAATCCGTCCGCCATGGCTCTCACCCTCGAAATCGTCACTCCCGAAGCCCGGGTCTATTCCGACACCATCGACACGGTCGTCATCCCGACCGCGCAGGGTGAGATCGGCATCCTCCCCGGCCACATTCCCCTGCTCACCAAGGTCGAGCACGGCGAGCTCCGCGTGACCAAGAACGGTGCGGAGTCGCGTCTCGCGGTCGGCAACGGCTTCGCCCAGATCGAAGGCGACACCGTCTCCATCCTGGCCGAGCGCGCCATCACCGAAGAGAAGATCGACGAGAACGTGGTCGAAGCCGCCCTCAAGCGCGCCGAAGAGGAGCTGAAGAACGCTCCGAAGGACATCGACATGTCCGAGCTCGAGCGCCTGCAGGAGGTCATCCGCTTCGCCGGCGTGCAGCTCGCCCTCAAACGCCGCAACCGCTGATAGCGGCCGGCTTCGATCCCTCTTGCCTTTCAGGCGCGTTCCTCGCGGAACGCGCCTTTTTTTGCGCCTCGACGGTCGCAATGGCACGATGGAGTGGCGATCGTCCTCCCTTTGATCAAAGATGGGTCCCGTGAATATGGCCGGAAAGCTCGTGCGCTCTTCGTCACCCACTCCTTGGGCGGCATCCTGCTTCGCCAATATCTGGCCGAGCATGGGACGCCCCCGGCTCTCGGGCGGGTGGTCATGCTCGCGCCTCCGAACGCCGGTAGCGAGATAGTGGATACGCTCGCCGGCTGGCGGACCTACGTGTGGTTGAACGGCCCGGCCGGGCTCGATCTTGGCACCGGTCCCGCGCACGCGCCGGCGCGGCTCGGGCCGGCGCCCGAGGACGTGGAGATCGGCGTGATCGCCGGCGATTTCTCCTGGAACCCGTTCTTCTCGGCGCTCATCCCCGGCCCGGATGACGGGAAAGTTTCCGTCGCGAGAACGCATATCTCGGGCGAACCACATCACGCTGCCCTATTCGCACACCTGGCTGATGAACCGGAGGGAAACGCGGCGTCAGGTCGGCGCCTTTCTGCGCGAGGGCCGGTTCGAGCGACTTCCGGCGACCGGCGCCTAACCCAGAAGCCTGCGAAGCGCGGCCTCGACGGCGGCGACGGTCGTGGCCACGCGTTGCGCGGGCGGCTGCACCGAGGCGGTCTCGAGCGTGTAGCTCAGGTGCGTGTGGTGTTCGCGGAGGAAAAGCGCCTCGGGCCATGTCTCGCGGAGAATCGGATCGATGGACGGACGAATGAGGCCGGGGCCGGAGGCTTCGCGGCCATCGATCACGGTGGCCTGCTCGATCGGGCTATGCGCTGCGGCCGCGGCGAGCATGACATCCGCGAGCGAGGGCAGCTCATGCGTGTTCACCTCGTAGAGATAAAATCCCGCGGCCTCGTAGTCCTCGTGCAGGCAGAAGGTGACGTCGAAGCGCGGCTGCTTCGCGAGCCAGCGCGTGTGCGCGAGAATCTCGGTGCTGCGTGGCTGGCGATAGTCGCGATTCAGATCAATGCCCTCGGCATTTTCGCGCGTGCGAGCGACGAAGCCGGTCGGGTTGAGCAGCGGCACGAGATACCACTCGGCGCGGTCGTCGAAGGCGCCGCGGCGGAGGAGTTCGAGGAGGGCCTGCGGCGGTGCGGGCTCGTCACCGTGGACGCCGCTGGAGAGGTAGAGTTTGGGACGGGCTGGGGAGGTGATGGGGGCGGCGGATGACGGCTTTCGCACATAGGCGTGGAGCGGGACGCCAGCGATCTTGGCCAGGCGGTCAGCGCGAAACCCACGTGCCTGCGCCTCGCGGTCGAACTCCTCGGCGAACGAGGCGGGGTCGAGTAGGCCCTTACTTTGTGGAGTCGATGAATGCACCCAACTGCGGGAGGTCGTGCGACCAAAAGAAGGCCAAGCCACGTGTCTGAGCCTGCTGAAGGTTCAAAACGCTGAACACACCTGCCAACACAGCTGCTGGAACAACCTGTGCGATGCCGAACTGCTTGATCCAATACTCCGCCTTCACCGCCGCGTCGT
Organism: uncultured Akkermansia sp.; assembly: GCA_966212385.1. Taxonomy (GTDB): domain Bacteria; phylum Verrucomicrobiota; class Verrucomicrobiia; order Opitutales; family Opitutaceae; genus IMCC26134_A. The sequence goes on from CBIHRE010000048.1 coordinate 9,552, forward strand.
TGTTCACGCGTTTCACACTGTTGACAGCGCTGTTCGATACTTTGCACTCGATGGCCAAGAGGCGGGTGTCGTGGAGACGGACCACGATGTCGGCCTTGCGCTCGCCAAGCTGGCACTCGCCGCAGAACTGCCCGGGGCCGGGGCCTTTCACAATGGTATTGATCGTGGAGGTCGGCACCTCGGAAAAGCCGAGGCTGAGGAGGTAGGTTTTGACCTTCGTTTCCTGCCCTTCCTTTCCGTCGTTGCGTCGTTCGGTTGCGATCCGCTGTGCGGCGAGGAGAACGGAGGATGCGAGAAGAGCCGCGTCTCTTTGCGCCTTTGTTGGCGGTTTTCCGGTCCCGATCCAAGGGAAACGATGTGGGTCGATGACTGCTTCGATAACGCGAAAGACTTTTTCCAAGTCAGCGGGATTTCGTTTTAGGGCTCCGGGCGTGAGAGAGCGCACATCGGCGAGCACTGCGAGATCGTCGTCGGAGATGGGAGGGCCCGCCAGGTATCGCAGCGCTTCTCCCAAGCCCAGCCCGTAGACCTCGGCTAGCTTCGCGGTGTTGAGTTGTTCCGGACTCAGGTCCGTCAGCTTCTTCAGCAGCAGGTCAAACTTTGACCGTGCCTGCTTGTATTGGAGGTTCCACGAATCCGTGACCGAAAGGCGCTCCGCACGAAAATGCTGGGCGGCGGTTGCGGCGTCTTTCGCAAGTTCGGCGGTCGTCCAGCGAGGGGGAGTGTGCGTCATGCGGGGAGATTCTTCGGGAGAGGGACGCGGAGACGCTCAATCTCCTTGGGTTCGAACTTCGTTAGTCCGCCCGCATAGGTGCGGCCGTCTTCTGTGCGAATGTTTTGGTTTAACCATCGCACGAAGCGCGCGATGACCGCGCCGGGGAGCGGCTCCCGTGGATAGAGACCGTGGGCGATGTTGATGTGACGCGCGCCGCAAGCGTTGATGGTGAACTGGGGAGCGCGGCGGGCCATGTAAGTGCATAAGATTGGTGCCGGTTCCTTTAGGCCGACGGACCACCACGCTTTTCGGTGTCGGGCGATGTAGCCTTGGTCCGCTCCCACGCTTTTGGCCCAACGTAGGAAGTCGTCGATACCTTGGCGCTCCGCCGCGGTAAACCCGTCCAGGCAAGGCGGAAGGTCGATGACGCGTCGGAGCTGCGTGGTGGAGCGCAAGCATGCTCCGGCCTCGATAAGATCTTTGGCTTTCGTGATGGTCGGCAGCTTTGTTCGCTCCGGCAGCATGGCCGCCCGCGTCACGTCGGCCACCCATACCTCGTTCAGTCCGGTGACTTGCCCCCGATGCACACGGAATAATTCTCCAAGCTCCATCTCGCCCACGCCGGGCGTTTTAGCGGGACGGATGATGACCGACCAGCGTGCGGATTGGTCGAGACTGGCCCGCGGTATGTCAGTTCCTTTGGTCAGGCCGTTGAGTTGCGGGAGCTTGGTGACCGCGCGAACACGAAGGGGCGCCTTGGTCTCCCCCACTCGAAAACAGGTGATGGCCGCGGTCGTGGCGGTGCCGGGAAACGCTTCCGTCTCGGGATCGAGCACGTGCAGCGCCACCCCCCCGAGTTGGTCTTTCAGCAGCCGGCGCAAGGCCGCGCCATAGTTCACGTCCAGCCACTCGGCCGAGGTGATAAAAGTGCCGATGTCGCCGGGTTTGGCCAGCAGACGCGTTTTCAGGAAAAAATGCAGATGTAGACCAGCCAAGGCGCTGGCTTTGATTCCCAAGCGCGCGAAGGTTTCCGTATACCAGCGCTTCCACTCCTCTCCTATATCGTGATGACGGACGTAGGGAGGGTTGCCAACAAACGCGGTGATGCCGAGGCAGTCGGGCAGGGTGATTTCACGAAAGTCCTGCACAAGAACCGTCGTCCTGTCTGCCCAGCCTCGCGCGGCGAGATTGGCGCGGAGCATGAGCGCCGCCATGGGGTCAAGTTCTACGGCGACCAGTTTTGCGTTCGGGAAGGCTGCCCCTGCAGCGATGAGAAAGCGTCCTGAGCCGGCGCCCGGGTCAACGATTCGAACGGGATTTTCTTCGCGGCCTACCCACCGGATCATTGAGTCGACAATGCCCCGGGGTGTGTAGACGGCACCCAAGGCGCGCCGCTCGGCCGGGCTTCGGATCGACGAAAACGCGTCACCCAAGGGATCTTCACCGCGTCGGATGTCGTCACGCACACGTTCGAGATCCCATAGCCCGAGCATGACCTGCGAAGACTTCTTGACGAGGCGCAGTTCCGCCGCGGTGAGGCACGTTAGGTCCTCCACCAACTCGGTGCACAGTGCGATCAGCTCATCTTGTGTCTGGATGCTCGTCACGGATTGACGCGTTTTAGGGTGTCTAGGTCGAAGCGGTTTACCCTTGGTGCAACAAGCAAAACGGATTCAGGTGATAATCGGGTAGCCAGCATTCGGCAAGCAACTCGGTGTCAATCTGTGCGCCCTCGCCCTGCAGCCAAAGGCGGCGAAGACGGCACCGTCGAAAGGCGGGGATTCTGTGGGTGGACGTCGATCATAATGAAGCGAAGCTGTAACAAGTGACTGTCCTATTAAACTTTCGAACCCGAAACTTTGATATCAGGTGCGGGCGGTTGCGGAAGGGAGATTGCGCCTGTTATGAGAGTTAAGCGAAAGGCCCTTCGTTTTACTCTCGGGAAGTCGGAGTAAGCCAACTCTACTCAGATTTGAGCGTATCCCGCGGCAAGCGGGAGCATGGTGGTGGGATACCCCATCCATGGGTTCAGCTCAAGATACGGCGGAGGCTTTCTAGGTCGAGGACGGCGGAGAGGCTTTCCTCTTGGACGACGGCGGCGGCGAGGGCGGCTTTTTCGCGCTGAAGGAGGCGGATCTTTTCTTCGACCGTGCCTTCGGCGAGGAGACGGTAGGCGATGACGGGCTTGGTCTGGCCGATACGGTGGATCCGGTCGATGGCCTGCGCCTCGGCCGCCGGGTTCCACCACGGATCGTAGAGGAAGGCGTAGCTCGCGGCGGTGAGGGTGAGGCCGAAGCCGGCGGCTTTGAGCGAGAGCAAGAAAACCGTCTTCGTGTTGTCGGTCTGGAAGGTCTGGACCAACTCGGCGCGGTTTTCGGTCGCGCCCGTGAGCATGAGGTGGCCGATGCCGGCGGAGGCGAGCCGGTCGCGGATGATTTCCAGCATCTCGACGAACTGGCTGAAGACGAGGACCTGGTGGCCTTCCTCGGCGAGTTCTTCGACGCGTTCGAGGAGGGCGTCGAGTTTGGCGCTGGGCAGGGCGGCGTGCGCGGGGTCGATGAGCGCGGGGTGACAGCAGATCTGGCGCAGGCGGAGCAGGCTGGCGAGGACGTGGAAGCGCACGGCGTCGAGCGCGCTCTTGGTTTCCACGCCGAGGAGCTGGGCGCGGGCGCGTTTCAGCTCGGCATCGTAGAGCGCACGCTGCTCGCCTTCGAGTTCGACCACGATCTCGTCCTCGGTGCGCGGTGGCAGATCGGGCGCGGCCTGCGCCTTGGTGCGGCGAAGGAGAAAATGCCGGACGCGGCGGTGGAGACGGGCGAGAGCGGCGGGTTCCTGCTCGGGATACTGGCGGCGGAAGGACGGCTGGTCGTCGAGGAGGCCGGGTTGGGCGAAGGCGAAGAGACTCCAGAGATCGGCGAGACGGTTTTCGATCGGCGTGCCGGTCAACACGAGGCGGCGACGCGCGCGAAGCGAGCGGGCGGCGACGGCGACTTGGCTGCCGGGGTTCTTGATGAACTGGCCTTCGTCGAGAATGACGGCGTCCCAGGCCTCGGCGCGGAAGCGGGCGGCGTTGAGGCGAAGCTGGGTGTAGTTGGCGACGACGATGTGCGCGGTGGCCTGCGCGGCGCGGCCGGCGGCGGCGGTCGAGAATGCGGCGATGGAAAGCCCGGGGGCGAAGCGCGCGGTTTCGACGAGCCAGCCGTGGGTGACGCTCTTCGGGCAGACGACGAGCGCGCGGAAGTGCGGAGCGTCGGCGGGGCGGGGCGCCTCGGCGAGGTGGAGGAGCCAGGCGAGGGTCTGCACGGTTTTGCCGAGGCCCATGTCGTCGGCGAGCACGCCGCCGAAGCCCTGGGCGGGGAGGTGGCAGAGGAATTGGTATCCTTCTTTTTGATACGGACGGAGCTCGGCGCGCAGGCCGGAGGGGAGCGGCGAGGGCGGGATGGCGGCGAGCTTGCGGGCGCGATCCTGGAGAGCGTGGGTGAGGACGTTGTCGCGAGCGGCGAGAGCTTCGGCCTCGAGGACGAGTTGGAGGGCGTGAAGGCGGTGTTTGGCGCCGCGACCGCTTTCGGCGACATCCGCGGCGCTAAGGCCGAGGCGGTCGAGCGCGGCGGCGGTGGCCGGGTCGAGCTCGGGCGCGGCTTCGGCGCGACGCCAGCCGTGGCGAGGAAGGTTCACCCATTTGCCTTTGGCCTTGAGGAGGAGGGCGACTTCGTCGGCGGTGAGTTTCGTGTCTTGGACCTTGAGGTCCACGGAGAGGTCGAACCAATCCTGGCCGGAGTCGGGCGCGGAGGCGATGGACACAGCCATGCTCGCTTGAAGCGGCGCGCCGAAGAGGCCGGCGAGTTCGGGGGAGAGCTCGATCTCCAACGCGGCGGGCAGGGTGCGGTGCCAGGCGAGGAACTCGTCGGGAAAGGTGTCCGTGACGGGGCGCGCCCAGTGTTCGGACCAGCCGTCCCAGTCCAGGCGCAGTCCGCTCAGCGCGGTGCTCGCGGAGCGGACGGAGCCGAGTTCGAAATCGTAGGCGGGCCCGCCGGCGATGCGGGGCGGAGGCTCGGCGTTTTTGACCCAGCGCCAGCCGGTGTCGCCGGTCCAGACGCGTTCGCAGGGTGGGTCTTCGGCGCGGGCAGTGAGCTGGGCGCGGAATTCGCGTTCGGCGCCGTCGGGCAGCGGGGCGAGCCAGCAACGCAGGCGCGGGCGCAGCTCGACCACGCGGGTGTCGCCGACGAGGCCGGCGGGCAGGCGTAGGCCGGCGGCGCGGAGGCGGGGCCGGAGGCGCGCGTCGTCGAGGGCGGCGAGCGGCAGTGAACGCGCCGGCAGGGGCGGCGGACCGCGCCAGACGCGACCTTCGAAGAGATAGAGCGGCTCCGGGTGCTGTGCGATGAGTTGCGCGGCGGAGGCGTCGCGTCCGTCGGGGGTGGATAGGTGAAGGTCGAGGCGATCCGCGGCCTCCTCGCTGACACGGGCTTCGGGGACGAGTGGCGAAGGTTCGAGTGCGTAGGGCGCGCCGTCGGGCAAGGCCACGGCGCCGAGCGCGGCGGGAGTGCGCAGGAGGTGGGCGACGGCGGAGGGCGTGAGGCGCGGACCGAGGGAGTGGGCTCCAAGGCGGAATTCGGCGGCAAGGGCGCCGGCGAGCGCGGCCTCGGCGGGATCGCGGGTGGCGAAGTCGGCGGGGCGGGCGCGGGCGAGATCGGTGAGGAGGCGCTTGGCGGCGCTGCGCCAGGGTTTGTCGGCGGCGGCTCGGGTCTCGATCAGCCACGAGCCGTCGGCGGCGATACGCACGCGCAGGCCGGCGACCTCGGCGAGCGGGTCGGAGGCGGAGGACTCACGAGCGGCGCGGCCCGTTTCGGGGTCGGGCAGGATGCGGAGCCAGGCGGCGAGTTCGTTTTCGAGGTGGGGATTTTGCTCCGGCTGAGGCGTGGGGCGGGCGGGGAAAACGACCGAGCGCGTTGCCAAGGCGGCGGCCTCGGCGGGATCGCGACCGTCGGGCACGTTGGCGTCGACGGCGGCTTTCCACGCGAGGGCGGCGGCGTAGGCGTGTTTGCAGTTCTTCGTGGCCGGGCAGGTGCAGCGACTGGTCCATTCGCCGCGGGTGAAGAAGAGGACGATGGAGAAGCGTGCGCCGGCCTCCACCTCGGCTTTCACGAGGTGGTCGGCGTCGGACCAGACTTTTTGGACGGCACCGGATTGAAAGCAGTCGCGGCCGCGTTGGCGCGCGTCAGGTTCGCAGGCGTCCATCCACGAGAGGAGGGCGTCCATCGCCTCGGGCGTGCGGACGCTGCGCACGGCGGAGGGTCTGGGACGCGGCGGCATGGGAGGGGGAAAGGTGGTGCGCGCGGGGGCGGAAGCAAACTCCGCGTGTTGGCGCCGCGGAGTTTACAG
>CBIHRE010000049.1:0-15555 GCA_966212385.1 uncultured Akkermansia sp.
CTGGAGGCCGCCAACGAGCCCCTGCACTGCCGCCGCATCGAGACCGTCCTCGAGGTAGAGCACCACCCGCAGTTCCGGTCCTGCCCCACCGCCGTCGACGCAGGCGCCGGAGGCCGGGGCGGTGTTGGCCGCGTCGATGTCGACGAAAACGCCCGGGGGGAGCTCGGCGGCGCGGGCGCCAAGGGCGAGGGCGAAGAAGGTGACGAGGCCGGGGATGTAGCGGAAAGTCATGGAGCGGGGATGGGGGCGGGGAAGGGGAGGGGCGGATTATTCGCCGGAACGGGGAGCGCCGAGGAAGAAACCGTCGAGCCAGGTGCGGGTCGACCAGGTGATGTCGGTGCCGTCGCCATCATCTGAATACAGCCAGAGGGCGCCGTCCGGGCCGACGGTGGCGTTGCCGACGAAGCCGAGGTATTGGTTGCGGTTGGAGCCGGGCTCGGCGCTGCGCCCGAGATCGATCACCCGGTTGGCGGGACGATTGCGGCCGAAGACGGTGAGCTTGTCGGGGGAAAGGCCGGCTTTGACCTGCCAGTTTTGCTCGGGGATGGAGAGGAAGCCGACGTAGACGCCGTAGGTGGCGCCGACGGGCAGGTCGCGGGCGATGGTGACGAGCGGGGCGGCGTTGCCGACGCCGTCGTTGGCGTCCTTTTCGTAGATGTCGCGGTTGCCGCCCATGTTGAGGCCGTAGCCGGTGCGTTGGCGCCAGAGCGGGCCGTTGAGAAAGCCCGGAGCGGTGGCGTCGGTGGTGAAGAAGGGATCGGGGACGCCGCTGACCGTGGTGGTGTTGGAATAACCGATGTCGACGAAGATGCCCGGGGGGCTTTCCGCCTCGTCCGCGCCACGGAGGTGGAGGCCGTTCAGGCGGACACGATTGTCGTCGTTGCACTCCTTGAAGGTGAGTTCATAGGTGGAGCTCCCGTCGGATTTGATCGAATACAGGGCGGGGGTGGTGGAAAAGACGTGGTTGGGAACGAGAACCTGCGGCGCTTCGCCGGCCTTGCCGTAGGCGATCTGGAGCGCGCCGGGATAGGCCCGGTCGAAGTGCCATGACTCGACGATATAATTGCCCGCGGGAAGGCCGGAGATGCGAAGCGTGATCGAGGCGCCTTCGCCGTCGACCATCGCGAAGTCGCGCAGCAGCGGATCGGAAAACTCGCGGTTCCGGGCGGCAAGACCCTCGCCGACCAGCGTGAAGGTGACGGGGCCGTTGACGACGTTGGTCCCGCTGACGGCCGGGACGCCTTGGTGGAGCGTGGCCAAGGGGGAATTGGGCGCCTGGAAATCGAGCCAGGCGATGTCCGCGCGGGCGTGGGCCGCGGCGGCGATCGAGGCGAGGGCGAGCAGGGCGCGTTTTGCCGGGATGTGGTGCATGTCGATACCTTGATTTGGTGTCTGGAGTCGGGAAAAGGGGCGGAGACGGGGGCTTCGTCGCGGGATCTCGGGAGCGGGGCGGCGACGATTTTCGATGATGCGCTTGGAAGCGGGAGGGCCGCGTATCGGCGGCCTCGTCCGATGCGTTCAGCGAGAAACCGGTTCGATGCGGAAGGTGTAGCGGTAGGTCCGGTCGGGGCGCAGCATCGCGGCCGGGCGCGGCCAGGCGCCCCAGGAATCCTCGCCGCCGACGCCCATCTGGGCGTGCGCGATGTGAACGGTCACGAAGTTCCGCAGCGGGATGTCGGAGGGGTGGCGACGACCCTCGGTCTGGAGATCGTCTTGCGAAAACGGATACGCGCCCACCTCCAGCGGTCCGCCGTCGACGGCGAGGAAGCGGACACCCGAGCCGGAGTCGTCGAGGAAGCTGGCCCAGCGCACGCCCGTGCGGTTGGCGGTCTCCTGGGGTTCGCCGAAGGGGAACCAGAGCTTGGCGACGTCGCCGCTCCAGACGCCGAGGGGATAGCCCTCGGCGCGATCGCGATAGTTTTCGGCGGGGCCGCGGCCGAACCATGTCCACTGCCGAAGGGCCGGGGCGAGGGCGGCGCTCAGGCCGACGCGAGGGATGGCGGGCAACTTGTCGCCCTTGGGCCGGAGCTCGAGCGTGACATCGATCCTGCCGTCGGCGGAGAAAACGTAGGCGAGCGTGGCGGAGCTTTCCCCGGCCGGGACGGCCAATTCATAGGAGAGCCGATGGCCGCCGCCGACCTTTTCGGCCGTGCGGGCCGTCGCGACGGTCTTGGGGCCGGCTTCGCGCCAGACGGCGCAGGTCTTGGGCATGCCGTTGCCGCGATCGTTGTCGGTGGGCGGACGCCAGAGATTGAGGTGGAGCGGGGCGGCGAGGAACTCGCGACCGCCGAGCTGATAGGACAGGAGCTGGCCGTTGCGATCGTCGACGACGGCCGTGAATTTTTCACCGCGGACGGCGGTGCGGTTTTGCTCCGCGAAGCGGACTACGGAGCCCAGCTCGGGCGACGCGGCCGGGGCGAGCGGCGCGGGCGCGGCAGGCGTGGTCCATGCGAGCGCAAGCTGCTCGCGGGCGACCACGTGGTCGGCGGGAGCCCAGGGATGGTCGACGCCTTGGAGAAACTCGAGATTGAGGTGATATTCCGATTCGGGACGGCGGGCGACGCGCGGGAGGTCCACGACGATCTCGGCGGAGGCCTGCGGGGCGATCTTGGGAAGTTTTTCCACGCCGGAACGAAGGGGGCGGCCGTCCTCGAGGACGGTCCAGCGGAAGCGCCGGCCCTCGAGGGGGGCGAAGAAGTTTTCGTTGAAGACGGAGACCCGGGGCCGGGCGGCGGCGAGGTCGAGGCCGGTCACGAGAATGCTGCGGTATTGGTGGGCGATCTCGATGGCGTGCGGGTTGGGCACGAGGTCGGGGCCGACGACGCCGTTGAAGCAGAAATTATTGTCGTTGGGCTTGTCGCCATAGTCGCCGCCGTAGGCGAAGAAGCGCAGGCGGCCGTCGGGCGCGACAAAACGGGCGGGGTCGAGCGCGGCGACGGCGGCGGTGGCGGCGGAGAGAGGATGCCCGGCGGGATTCTCGCGGAGGTGGCCCTGGTCGCGCCAATCCCAGATGAAGCCGCCTTGAAGCAGGCGTTCGCGGCGGATGAGCGACCAGTATTCGGCGAAGCCGCCGGAGGAGTTGCCCATAGAGTGGCTGAACTCGCACTGGATGAGAGGCTGTTGCCGGGCGAGCGGTTTTTTCTCCTCGCGGCGGCACCAGGGTTCGAGGGAGCCGATCTTGTAATACATCGGCGAGTAGAGGTCGGTGTAGGTGCGGTCGTAGTTGCCTTCGTAGTGGAGAAGTCGAGACGGATCGCGGCGCTTGGCCCATTCGGCCATGCGCTCGAAGTTGGGGCCGTCTCCGGCCTCGTTGCCGAGCGACCACATGATGACGGCGGGGTGGTTTTTGAACTGTTCGACCATGTTGGTCAGGCGGTCGAGCATCGCGGGCCCCCAGACCGGGTCGTTCGCGATGAGGTTCTTTCGGTTGGTGCCGTAGCCGTGGGTCTCGAGGTTGGCCTCGGAGACGACGTAGAATCCGTATTCGTCGACCAATTCGAGGAAGCGCGGATCGTTCGGATAATGCGAGGTGCGGATCGCGTTTATGTTGAGCCGCTTCATCGCGTCGAGGTCGGCGCGCATGCCGGCCTCGGTGACGTATTGGCCGGCGAGATGGTCGTGATCATGGCGGTTCACGCCCTTGATGAGGACGGGGCGGCCGTTGACGAGCATCTGGCCGTCGCGGATCTCGACGCGGCGAAATCCGATCTTGGTCGCGTAGTGGGCGACCTCGCGACCGGCGGTGTCGCGGAGGGTGAGGAGGGCGGTGTAGAGATTGGGCGTCTCCGCGGTCCACGGTTTGATGTCGATGTCTTCGACGCGAGCGGTCGCCTGATGATCGGATCCGTCGGCGGGAGCGGTGCCCGAGAGCGAAAGCTTGGCGATGGGGCGGAACGTGGTGCGGGCGTGGGCGGGGAGAAGCCGGAGCTCGATCCCGTAGTTTTGGGCCTTCCCCGAAAGGTCGCGGGTGCTCGTGGAGACGGAGAGGACGCCTTTGCGCATGTCGTCGGACAGCGAGGCCTTGAGCTCGAAATCCCGGACGTCGAGCTGCGCGGCGGACCAGAGGTAGACATCGCGAAAGATGCCGGAGAGCCGCCAGAAATCCTGGTCCTCGAGGTAGGCGCCGTCGCTGTAGCGCCACACCGACACGGCGAGCGAGTTGTCTCCGGAATGCAAATACGGGGTGAGGTCGAACTCCGCGGGGGTGCGGCTGTCCTCGGAGTAGCCGACTTCGCGGCCGTTCACCCAGAGGCGGAACGCGGAGGCGACGCCGTTGAACACGACAAAGGTCCGGCGGCCGTCCCAATCGGCGGGAATACGGAAGGTGCGGCGGTAGCTGGCGACGGGATTGCGTTCGAGAAAGGTGGTCCAGCCGCGCTCGGGCTCGCCGCTCACGCTTGGAGCTTCCCTTCGAAAGGGATAAGTGACGTTCGTGTAGATCGGCGTGCCATATCCCTTCATCTCGAGGTTCGAGGGCACCTCGATGCGGGCCCAGGAGCTGTCGTCGTAGTCGGGCCGCTCGAAGCCGGAGGGAGCGCCGGCCGGGGTGGGCGACCATTGAAGGCGCCATTCGCCGTTGAGCGAGATGCGCCACGGGCTTTTCCCGGGCTCCGCGGAAAGGGCCGCGCGCTCGGTGGGAAACGGGATCTTGGTGGCGTGGGGCAGCTCCTTGTTGCGCCTGAACACCGCGGCGTTTTCCCAGTCGGCGGGCGGCGGCGTCTCGGCGTGGAGGGCGAGTGGGGCTCCGGAGACCGCAAGCAGGATGGCGGCGAGGCCCAAACTCTTCAAGGAAGTGATGATGATGAACGGACGGAGCGTTTTGGGGGAAAGGAGCATGAGGGGGAAATAGGGCCTGATGGGGCTTGGGGCTTTGTTGAGGGAGGCGCCGTCCGGGGCGCGCAGATTCTCCGCTGAAATGCTTAAAGAAAATTCCCGAATCGTTTTAGCGTATTCTTTGCCCATGGAGAACCGAAACAAGGTCGGGCGGCGGCGAGCCTCGCCGTTGCTGAAGGGGTGGGACAGGACGGAGCGGGGGTGGTGTTCGGCGTAGTTGCCGTCCACTACAAGTGACGGCGATGAGCGTTCGGATGCGCGCGGATGGAAACGGTCACGACGGTGTTGGCGGCGATGCCTTTCGCCTCGGTGCGGCCGCTGACCGGCGGTGACACTCGTGGGACGCACGCACCCAGGTCGGTCCGACTGGCGCTTCACCGCGTAATGTTCGCTTTGATACAAAACAGACGAGGGAACTGATCGGTGGCCGGAAGACCGGGGCCGACCGAGAGGGAGGGGGATTGCCTGAAAAGGAGAAATGTGCCGCGCCCTGAAGGAGCGGGATCGGCGGGCGCTGGCCGTGCTCGCTCGATCAAAGCACAAAAGGGTCGCGGACCGTAAACGCCGACAAAACGTTTCCCGAAAGTCTGAGCGAACCAGCGGAAGGAGTGAGTCCGGAATGCGCGGGCCTCGGCTTTGGCAAAATCTGCCAACTTGCGCCCGTATCTTGCCCGTCGGAGACGCGCGGCGCGATGGCTTTCCCGTCGCACCGGGAATTTCCCGCCGACCGGCGCCGGAATCACCGGGGAGTTTGTGCGTGACGCTGAGGTTCGCTTGGCCAATCCTCCGATTCTCCCCTCATGAAGATACCCTCGATCCTCGTGCTGCTTCCCCTTTTTACCTTGGCCTCGGTTCCGATGACGGCATCGGGCCAAAGCGGTCCGGCGGCGGCGACCCCGGCGGAGTCCGGAGATCAGATCGAGGTCAGCGAAGTGAAATTCACGGGCGTCCGGGCGCCGTCCGGCGAGACTTGGTTGGAGGCGCTCGTAGAGGTCGCCGTTCGGCCGGGAGGAAAGTCCGTCGCGGGCGACTTCATCGACAACGTGCGTGTGACATTGAATCTCGGAATCGAGATCGGCGATGCCGCGCCCAAAAAGTTCCATTATTACCGAGCCAGCGCCGAGGCGGTCAGCCTCGAAGGCGGCAAGGCGGCGTTTCGCTTTTATCTGCCCCCCGAGGTCGTGAAGCGTGACCGGCTGACCGCCGGCGACACGGGCAAGCACTTCGTTGTGGAGTGCGAGATCGCCGGGCGGCAGCTCCCTCCGCTGCGCGGAGGCGCGTCCGCCAAGGCCTCGAGCGAGGCGGGGCGGCGAAGCCTTTTGTCCCAGGTCACGGCCGAGGGCGCGCGCAACGAAGGCGTGCTCGTGCCGCAGCATCTTTCGCCCTTCGCGTCCGACTCGCAACGGCGTGGCCCCAGCATCGTTCGCCGAGAGGCGACTCGCTGATTTTCGGGATCGTAAACCGTTTGCGTGGCAAGTTTCGGCTTGCTGCGTTTTCCTCCTGCTGAAACACACAATTTTTCCCCTATGTCATTACCCCGCGTTCTCGCCGTGGACTGCGGCGCCGGTCATCTCGCCTGCGGGCTCGTGACCAGCGACAAGTCCGGACGTCTGCAACTCGAGAAAATCGCCCTCGACGCCTTTAATCCCGACGCCTCGCTCGAGGCCGATTGGACGGGGATGATCGCCCAAGCCCTCGCGGAGACCGCCCGGCGCGAAAAATTCGTCGGCGCGTCGACCATCGGCCTGCCGGGCCACCATATTCTTGGAAAGTTCATCAAGACGCCCTCGGTCGAGGAGTCGAAGCGCGCCAAGATCGTTCAATTCGAGGCGCAGCAGAACATCCCTTATTCGTTGGACGAGGTGGTTTGGGACTACCAAGTCGTGGCCGAGCAGGGCCTCGATCTTGAGCTCATGCTTGCCGCCGCGAAAAAAGAGGTCGTGCAGGGCGCGTGCGACGCGCTCGCCGGCGCCGGCCTCAATGTGGTGTCGGTCCTGCCCTCGAGCGTCGCCGTCCTTCGTTGCTTCCGCTACAACTATCCCGAGGTTTCGGGCAGCGTGATGATCGCCGACATCGGCGCCCGCTCCACCAACTTGATTTTTGCCGACAACGAACGCTTCTTCGTTCGCACCATCCCGCTCGCCGGAAATTCCCTGACCCAGGCGATCGCCGACGAACTGAAGCATGATTTCACCCACTGCGAGACGATCAAGGTCCAGGTGCTCAACGGCGAAAGCGAGCTGCCCTCCAGTTCCCCCGCCCGCGCCGCCGTCGCCAACGCCGTGTCGAGCTTCACCTCGAAGCTTCACCTCGAGATCACGCGCTCGGTGGTGAACTACCGGCGCCAGAGCGGCGCCGAGCAGCCATCCGCGCTTTATCTTGCCGGCGGAGGCTCCACCCTTGGCGATCTTCCCGAGCAGCTTCAGGAGCGGCTCAAGATCAACGTCGAGCGTCTCGATCCTCTGCGCAACGTCACCGTGGCCCCCGGCGCCACACAGGCGATCGAGGCCGCGGCCGCGCTTGCCAGCCTCATCGGTCTCGCGGTTCCGGCGGACCCGAAGCGCAAGAGCATCAATTTGATTCCGGTCGCGCTCGCCAGCCGCATCGCTTTCAAGCGTCGCCAGCCGGTCCTTCTTGCCGCCGCCGGTTTGGTCGCGGTGTCCTTGTTGCCCTTGGTCGTTCAGTCCAGCCGGAGCGTGGCGGCCGCCCGCGATCAGATCGATCTTATCAAGCAGGCTTCGCTGCCCCTTCAAAAAAACCAAGATAAGATTCGTTCCAGTCTTGCCGCTCTCGAAGAGGCCAAGTCCGAGATTTTGGCGGTGCAAAGCCTCGCCGAGTCGAAGAACAACTGGATCAATTTCTTTTCCGACCTTCAGGATCGTTTGGTGAAGGTCGAGGACGTCTGGCTTGAGAGCCTTTCGGTGATTCGCGCCACCCACGGAGCCGAGGGCGGTGGCGGCGGACTCTTTGGCGCCGCCGCGACCACGCCGACCGAGCCCGCGGCCACGAATCCGGATGGGACCCCCGTGAAGCCCGTGCTTCGCCTGCAGCTGAGCGGGCGCCTGCTCGACCGCAAGAATCCCGTGACAAAAGTTTCGGCGGACTCCTACGAGCGGGTGAAGAGCCTCCTCGCCAGCTTCGTCGACTCCCAGTTCATCTCCGCCATCGAAAAGGAAAGTTTTGATCCCAATACGCCGGGCATCCTGCGCTTCGACTTCATCCTTGTGATCGATCCCGCCCGTCCCCTCTGACCCCATGGCCAGCTTCAAATCACACCCCTTCTTCTACACCTCGCTGCTACTGATCGGCGCGGTCACGGCCGGAGAGGCTTGGCTGGTCTTCAGCCAGCGCGCCCAAGCCAGCAAGCTCGTCGGCGATATCGCCCAGCAGCGGGAGGCGCTCGATGCGTTCTCCCGCCAGCGGCCATTCCCTTCCAAGGAGAACGTTGCGGCGGTCGATAGCGATCGCGCGGCGACGGAGAAAACCCGAGACGAGATTCGCAATCTGCTGCGTGCGACCAGCGAGACCGCCACCAAGCTTGCCGCCGCCGCGGTGCCCGCCTCGTCGACCGACGCCTGGTATGTGATCAACGACTACGTTGAGCGCATCCGTGATGCGGCTCAGGCCGCGAATATTCGTGTCTCCCCGGAAAATCGTCTGGGTTTTTCGCTCTACGCGAGCACCGGCCCGGATCGTGACCTGATCCCGGCGGTGTTTCGGCAAAAGCAATTCGCCGACTACCTCATGGGCGTCGTGGTCGCGGCGCGCCCGTATGAGATTGTTTCGTTGCAACGTGAGCGTCCCCTGACCCCGGCGGAAAAGCAGGCCGAGGCCGATGCGATCGCTTCCGGGCAGCCCTCGCCGTTCGCGTCCGCGGGGAATACCGAAGGCGGCGACTATTTCGTCATCGATCCGCGCACTTCGGCGCGAGTCGCCGGCTTCGTCGAAACGACCCCCTTCCGAATCAGTTTCGTGGGCATCACCGGATCGCTTCGGTCCGTGCTCAATCAGCTCGCCAAATTCGAACTGCCCGTCGTGGTTCGCTCGGTGGAGGTGGAGCCTCTGAACAAAGCGCCGGCTGGCGGCGCACAGCGCCCGACCGCCGCAGCGCCGACGAGCATATTCGGCAACTTGGGCGGCGATGCCTCCGGCGCCCAAACGGGCGAGGCTGAAAAGCCGCTCGTTGAGCAGACCGAATCCCGCTTTGTCGTCACCGTCGAGTTTATCTCCCTCGTGGAAAAGACCCCCGCCAATTCCGAGGCCCCGGCCGCTTCGAATCCCTGAGCCCCATGTCCGCCAAGACTAACGACACCATCTTTCTTGCTATCGGCGGCCTTGCCATCGTCGGCGCCGGCATCTGGGCATTCGTCCAGCAATCCACCATTTCCGAGCTGCGTAATCCGCCGCTCGCCCCCGCAGGAGGCGCGGCCTACGAGCCCAGCGCGATCAAAGTTGTCACGCCCGAGACCCGTAGCTGGGCGGAAGCCCCTGCGCAAAAGGCCGGCGAGAAGTGGATCTACGACGTCTTCACTCCGCCGAAGATCTACTACAACACTTACACGAAGCAGTTCACTGTGGTGCAGCCCAAGCCGCCGGAACCGCCTAAGATTGATGAACACGGTGGCGGGCCTCAGCCTCCTGTAGTCTCGGACTTTGGCTTGGAGTTGGTCCGCGTCGATCAGCCCCTTTTCCGCCTGCAACTCATCGCCCACTTCGGCGAGGGCGCTCAAGCACGCGGCAGTTTCCTCAATGTGAAGACGGGCAAGGCCACCGTCGGCACCGTTGGCAAGAAAATACCCGAGCTCAATCTGGAGATCGTCCGATTCTCCGTGGAGCGGAAGGTTGTTCCCCAGCCGGGCGGCACCACCTTGCGTTACGTCGAGGTCGTCGCGGTCGTTCGCGATACGGAGACTGGAGTCGAGACGACGCTTGATCCCCAGGGCCGTGTGCTCGATGGCCCCCCGCTCGTCACCTTCCGCGCCGCCGATGGCTCTCAGCGCACCGCGAAGTCCGGCGATGTCATCACGGTTGGCGACACCACCTATCGCGTCGGCGACTTGGTCGTGGAGCCGCCTAGCGCGGTCGTGACGCGCGAAGCTCCTTCGCTTCCTGCGCCCGAGACCAAGACGCTTGTTGTCCCTCCTCCGCCGCCCGCTCCGACTTCCGTCGACGCGCCTGCGGCTCCTGTAATGTAACTTCTCCTATTCCGGGCGAAGGCCATCCTCTGCTTTTAAGCACTGCGTTTGACTTTTGGATGGTTTTTAGCCCACGCCGCTTTTAGCTCCTACACTTTATCCCCTAATGAACTACACCAAGCTCCCGAAAAAGGTGCTCCTGCTCCTTGCGACCCCCGTGATGCTTTCGCTGGCCGTTCCCGCCAGCAAGCTGGTGGCGCAGAGTCAGACCGAGACCAAGATTCGCCTGATGGCCGAGGCCCTTCGCGCTCGTGACAGCGGTGATCTCGCCACCGCCAAGACGAATCTCGAACAGCTCCTCGTCCTCGCACCGAACGACGTCACGGTGCAGCGCCTGCTTGCGGGAGTGAACGACACCATTGCAAAGGGTTCCGGCACGGCCGAGTCCGCCGCGCCCGCCGTGCTCGCTTCCGATTCTCTTCCCGTCGTGGTTTACGACCCGAACAAGCCTGCCGCGCCCGCCGTCGAGGCCGCCGCGCCCGCGGCTGCTCCGGCGACCCCTGTCGCCACGCCCGCCGCGCCTACGCCCGAATCCATTTCCGCCGAGCTCGCCAAGGCCGAGGAGGCTCGCGTGAAGGAGCTTCTGGCCGCCGCCAAGGGTGAAAGCAAAGCCGCATCGAAGCTCGCGAAGGACGGCGACTTTGATGGCGCCGCCGCCAAGCTCTCCGCCGCTTCCGCTTCCCTTCCCACCAACACCCTTACCCAAGGCACGATTGAGGACCTCGCGAAGCAGAAGAACAATCTGCTGCTGCAAAAGTCCCAATATCTCCTCGAAAAGGGCGACACGACGGGAGCCAAGGAGGCGCTTGATGCCTACATCGCCGCCACCTCGCCGGAAGGCCGCGCGGCCAAGAAGCAATCCGCCCGTATCGAGGAGGCCGAGATGCGCCCCGCCCTCCAGCCGATCGAGAAGATCAATCCCGAGTTTGTCACCGAGCAGAAGAACCTCGCCGCGCTTTCGGCCAAGGGGCGCAGCCAGTATGCCGCCGGCGCTTTCGACGAGGCCCAGGAAACTTTCCGCCAAATCGAGACCCTCGCCGCGGACAACGCGGAGGCCAAATATTTCCTTAAGCGCATCGCCGAGGAAAAGGCCCGCATCGGCACGCTCAATCGTGAGAAGACCCGCTCCCAGCTCCTCGAAGAGGTTGCGAAGTCTTGGCAGCGTCCAGGCGTGTTTATCGAGCGTCCACAAACCGGTGTGCCCGGGAAGGATGGTCCCGGCGGTGACCTGAGCAAGAAGCTCGAAGCCATCGTTCTTCCGAGCGTTTCCTTCAACAATGCCGAACTCGGTCAGGTGGTCAGCACTTTGGCCGCCTTGTCCGAAGAGTTCGATCCTTCCACCACCGGCACGAAGGGCGTCAATCTCGTCCTGAGCGGTCCGCTGGCCGGCACCGCTGTTCCGAAGGTCAACATCACGGTCCGTGGGCTTTCGCTCAAGCGTGTCCTCGATATCGTCACGGAAGCCACCAATTACGAGTATGTGACCGAAGCGGATCTCGTTCAGATTCGCCCCAGCGGTCAGAGCAGCCTCACCACGGAGCAATTCCCCGTGAACAAGGCCACGCTCACCCGCATGACCGGTTTGGGCGCCGCCTCTGCAACCACTCCTGCGGCCACGGCCAGCGCCGATCCCTTTGCCCCGGCCCCGACCGCCGCCGCGCCCGCCGCCGAGGGCCCCGCCGGTGGTGAATCCGATGCGATCCGTCGCTTCCTCCAGGCCGCCGGTGTCAGCTTCGACAGTGTGCCGAGCGCCAGCCTCGCTTACGACGGCTCCGCCATCATCGTTACGCAGACGCCGCGCAACATCGAAAAGATCCGCAACATCCTCGCGCGTTACAACGACATCCGCCAAGTCGAGATCGAGGCGAAGTTCCTCGACGTGAAGGAAGGTTCGCTCGACGAGCTCGGTATCAGCTGGAACAACGTCAGCTTCCAAGAAGGCGGGTTGAACAAGTATGGATTCTCGGCCGCTTCCGGTGGCGGCCTCCGCCGCCTCAGCAGCGCTTTCACCACCTCTAGCAGTTCTGGTGCGGTCAGCATCAGTTCGGTAGATTCTGTGACTGGCGAAGTTACGAGCAGCTCCTTCCCCTCCGCCCCGCCTTCTCCTCCGGGATCTGTTGATCTCGGCGGTGGCATCGATCTCGGCACCTTCACCGGCATCATCGGTGATATCAGCATCGACGCCTCGCTCCGCGCGTTGTCCCGCCGCCAAGGCAGCGACCTCTTGAGCGCGCCGAAGGTCACCGTTATGTCCGGCAGCCGCGCGAGCATCACTGTCGCGCAGGAACTTCGTTATCCTGAGCAATACGGTGAAATGGAGTCCGACGTCGGCACGACCGGTGGCACCCTTACCGGTGGTTCCGCCGGCGTGACCATCACCTCCGGCCGCCCCGAAAGCTTCACGACCCGCAATGTCGGTGTGGAGCTGGCCGTAACGCCCACCGTCGAAGAAGACGATTATTCGATCAGCCTCGACCTGAATCCCCGCGTCACCGAGTTCGAGGGCTTCGTCGAATACGGCGGCCCCTCGATCGCGATCAGCGGCGGCACCACCGTCACGACTCCCTCGGGCAACTACGTTCCGATTTTCACGCTCCGCGAGATCAACACCCGCGTGACGGTTTGGGACGGCGCCACGCTCGTCATGGGCGGTCTTACCCGCGAGGAGGTCCGTCGCGTGAACGACAAGGTTCCGGTGCTGGGCGACATTCCCTTCATCGGTCGCGCGTTCCAGTCGAAGGGCGAGGCTTCCGAGAAACGCAATCTCCTCGTCTTCGTGACCGCGAATCTCGTTTCTCCCGGCGGCTCGCTCAAGAAGCAGCGCCTGCGCGGGGTCGAGCCGAGCTCGACCTTCCAGAACCCGAGCATCGTCACCCCTGGTGGTTCCGAGGCTCGCGTTCGCACGTCGACGGAGAAGTGATTTTCGACCGCGGGTTTCCCCGCGCGTTTTGCAAGCCCGGCCATTCTCTGGCCGGGCTTTTTTGCGCGTGGCTATTTAAGCCTGCGTCGAGCTCGCTTCCCGACTCCGCCCCTGTTTGCCATCTACCATGTCCCGCTGGCTGCTCATCGACGGTTTCAACCTTGTTTATCGCTGCTTCTTCGCCACGCCCGCTTTAACCCGGTCGGACGGATTTCCGACCAACGCCCTCCACGGCTGGGTGAAATCGGTTTGGCGCCTGATCGATCAAGAAAAGCCCGATCATACGGTCGTGTTTTTCGATCTGGGCGGATCCCAGGACCGGCTTGCGCTTCATCCGGAATACAAGGCGCAACGCGCCGAGATGCCGGCCGAGCTCGAAAAGCAGATCGAGCCGGTGAAGCGCGTGACCCGCGCGCTCGGGCTCGCGGCGGTCGAGCAGGATGGAGTGGAGAGCGATGATCTCCTGGCCTCCTGCGCGGTCGCTTGCGCGGCCTCGGGCGACGATGTGTTGATCGTCAGTTCGGACAAGGACTTCGCCCAGATCGTCAACGCGCGTATCAAGATCCTGCTACCGCCGCCGAGCGCCCAGCCGAAGCTCGGTTGGCGCCTGCTCGATGCCGCGGGGGTGGGGGAGAAGTTTGGCGTGCCTCCGGCGAAGATCGCCGATTACCTGGCGCTCATCGGTGATGCTTCGGATAACATTCCCGGCTTGAGCGGCGTGGGACCGAAGACCGCGGTGAAGTGGTTGGAGAAATACGGCGACTTGGAAGGCATCTTGGGCGCCAACGCCGTGATCGAGCCCGAACGCTTCCGCGCGCCTCTGGCCGAGGCGAGCACTCGTTTGAGGCTCAATCGTCGCTTGGTCACCCTGAACCTGTGCCTGCCCTTGCCCGCGGTGCATCAAACGCCCGCCGATGTTCCGTCGCTTCTCGCTTTTCTCAAGGAGATGGAAATGCGAACTACCTTGGCCGAGGCGGAAAAACGCTACGGACAACCGGAACTGTTTTGAGCTGCCGGCGTGTGGCGAGGCGTTCTGCCTGCGCGGCGAACGCCGCTCGTATCCGCAAAGCTGCGACCTGGTTCGCGTTTACCCGAGGCGCGGTCGACCGCCATCGCTTCGTTGTCGGACGCGGCTCGCCTGTCTCTTTTTCGAGGAGGCGAGCCGGTAGGTGCGCTCAGGCCGCGATCGCGCGATGTTTGCCTTCGGGGTCGAAAATATAGCCGACGCCATGCACGGTGCGTAGCGCCTCGACGCCGGCGGTGGAGGAGCGGCAAAAGTCGCGGACCTTGACGATGTATTGGTCGAGGGAGCGGCTGCGGACGTTGGCGTGGATCCCCCACACCGCGTGAATGAGCGCCTTACGCGGGATGACTTCACCCTCGTGGGCCTTGAGGTGCGCCATGATGCCGATCTCCTTGCGGCCGATCTTCACCACCTTGCCGTCGGCCAAGGTGAGCTCAAGACGCTGAGGGTTGACCTGGCCGCCGCAGAAATCGAAGGGATCATCGACAACGGTCACGTTTCGGGTGAGCGAGAGATCCCCGCTGCTTTCCGCGCGCCGCAAGACGGCGCGGATGCGCGCAACGAGCTCCGGATAGCTGAAGGGCTTGGTGATGTAGTCGTCCCCGCCCATCTCGAGGCCGCGGACCTTGCTTTCCTCGATGCTGTTGCCGGTGACGAAAATCACCGGGATTTGGACGTTGTCGGCGCGCAGTTGCTCGAGGAGCTCGAAGCCCGACTTATCCGGGAGGGTGATGTCGAGCAGCAGGAGATTGGCGAAATTGTTCTTCAAAAAACGAAGCGCGTGCTGGGAACGATGGCACACCTGCGTTCTCATTCCGGCCTCCTCCAGATAACTGGAGATCAGCTTGGCCAGCTCGGGCTCGTCTTCGACGATCAGGATTAACGGAATCGGCTCGTTGCTCATTTGCGAAATAGCGGGCGATTGGGGCTTGGTTTTGGGCGGACGGAGGAGTTGGACGACTCCAATAGGCCGTGTTGGCCCTGTTTTTTACATTTGCGGCGAATTGTAAAGAACCATCCTCGCAATCTTTTTGCGACCCATGTCGGGCCGATCCGCTCACCTTTTGGCAAGTTCCCCGCGAGCCCGCAAATTAGCCTTGAAGCGCATTCCGCCGGGTCGCTCCGTTGGGGCATGTCCGCCTCCACGCCTCTCCTCATGCTTGGCCTGCCCAAGGGCAGCCTCGAAGAGTCCACCAAGGCCTTGTTCGCCAAAGCCGGTTGGAAAATCACCACCAGCTCGCGCTCCTACAAGCCGTCCATCGACGACGCCGAGCTCGACGGCCGCTTCGTCCGCGCGCAGGAGGTCGCCCGCTATGTCGCCCATGGCTTCTTCGACTGCGGTCTGACCGGCTGGGATTGGGTGCAGGAAAACAACGCCGACGTCGTCGAGGTCTGCGATCTCGTCTACAGCCGCGCGTCCACGCTCAAGAGCCGCTGGGTGCTCTGCGTGCCCGAGTCCTCCCCGGTGAAAACCGCCGCCGACCTCGCCGGCAAGCGCGTCGCCACCGAGCTGGTCGAAACCACCAAACGCTGGTTCGCCTCGAAAAACAGCCATTGGATTGGGATCCCGTCACGCGCCAGGA
>CBIHRE010000050.1:0-15528 GCA_966212385.1 uncultured Akkermansia sp.
GAGTAGGGGGTGGGCGCGCCGGGATTTTCACCGGAGGGGGCGACGTGGTTGACGAGGTTTTCCCACTGGCTGGTAGCGACGTTGAGGCGCTGCCACTGGTATTTGACCGGCGTGTTGGACGCGGCGGGCTTGGCGGAGACGGAGATGGTGGTCTTGTTGGTCGTGTCGCCCTCTTTGTGGGAAAGCAGACCGTAAAAGAGCCTGGCGGGCTGGGTGGCGACGCCCACGGGCACGGTGGTGATACGGAGCGTGGTGGGCGCGCCGGGGAGCGAGAGGACGCCGTCGCCGCGGTCGTGCGAAATGACGCAGCGGAACTGGTTCAAGTGGAACGCGAGGGTGTCGAGGGTGTTGATGTCCTGGGAATTCGCGGCGGGCGTCTCCGGGCCGGTCAGACGGACGGTGAGCGTGGCGGTCTTGGTGCCGGAGAATGCGCTGGGGACGGCGGGGAACTGGGGGTTTGCGTCGGTGCCGGTGCCTTTGACGGCGGCCTTGCGGTCGAGGAGGTCGATCCAGTCGCCGTTCGGGGCCTTGCGCTGCCACTGGTAGTTGGCCGCGGGATAGGTGCCGCCGGCCGCGGGGGCGGAGAGGCTGAAGGAGGTGCCGAGTTTGGCGGTGGTCGTGGCGGCGAGTTTGCCGGCGAAAGCGAGCGTGGTCGTGACGGTGAGCGTGGTGGGGGCGCCTTCGACGACGGGGGCGGTGAAGGCGTCGGTGTTGGCCAGCACGAAGCGGAACTGGTCGCCGGAGAGGTCGAGGGCGGCGCCGACCTCGTCGGCGTTGGAGCCGGTGAGGCGGACGGTGAGCGTTTCGGTGTGCACGCCGGAATAAGGCGTGGGCGTCTCGCCGGTGGAGTCGGCGAGGTCGACCCAAGGCGAGGAGGCGTCGGCGCGACGCTGCCACTTGATGGCGAAGGGCCAGGCGGTGATGTCCGCGTTCAGGGTGAAGGTGGAGCCGAGCGCGGCCTTGGTGGCGGCGGGGAGTTGTTTGACGATGCGGGGCGGACCGTTGCGGGTGACGGTGACGACGACATCCGTGTAGTGGCCGCTGACGGCGGCGGCGCGGACGGTGATCAGGGCGCGGCCGCCGAATTTGCCGGGAGCGATCTTGAGCACGCCGCCGACGATGCTGGGGGTGGCGGCGGAGGGGTTGTCGTTGGAAACGATGGAGAAGGTGATCGGGCTGGTCTTGGCCGAGGCGGGCACGGAGGCGGCGTCGACTGCGCGAAGGGTGGGGAAGGTGATGAAGTGGGAGAGCGCGAGGTTGCCTCCGGTGTAGTTGCGAAGAGGGGTCTGGTCGAAGGTCGATCCACCCGCGCCGTCGACGTCGAAGACGGGCAATGCGGCGATGCGGTCGAAGATCTTCATGCCGTCGCCCATGACGCGGGCGAAGACGGTGAAGCCGCCGTTTTGGTTGTCGAGGTTGGCACGGTTGTCCGCGAGGCTGACGAACCACTCGTTCGTGGCGGAGTTGGGTTGCCCGCCCAGTTTGGCCATGGCGACGGTGCCGCGCGTGTTGGCCACTTTGAACTCGTTGTTCACCGGGTCTTTTTTCGTGACGTTTTGGAGATTCAGCGGCGGGGCGAGTTTGTAGCCGCCGGTCTGGACGACGAAACCCTTCACCGAGCGCTGCACGAAGACGCCGTCGTAGGTCTTGATGAGGTCGGCGGCGGCCGTTTCGGCGGTGGCGAGGTAGGACTTGAAGTTGGCGACGGTGTTGGGCGCGTCGGCCGGGAGAAACTCGAGGTAGACGTCGCCGAAGGGGGTGGTGACCTTGGCGTAGTCGTTGGAGATCGCCGGGAACTCGAAGTGGTTGGCGAGCGTGATGGACCGCACGCCGTCGGCATCATCGAGGTCGATGACCGGCAGGGGCGCGGACTCCTTGAAGGTCGGGGCGTTGCGGATGATGCCTTCGCCAAGCAACGAGGTGGCGGCGAGGCCGAGGGCGCAAAGGGCCGAAAAGGCGGCGCGCAGGGGGGATGCGAGGTTCATTCGAAAAGGGAAGCGGCAAGTGAGAGGCGACAGAGGCCTCAAGGCCATGCGAAAGCGCCGTGCGAGGGAGCGGCCGCGAGATTGTTGCTCGGCCGCGCTATTTCTTCTTCGACGCGAAGATAGGGGCGAGGTCCGGGTCGTCGCGAGCCACGTCGCGCCAGCTCTTGTCGCTTGCGAATACCACGGCGAGCAGGCGGCTGGCCTCGGCGAGGTCGCCAAGAAGGCAGGCGTAGCAGGCGAGGTTGTAAGCCACGAGCGGGCTGGGGTCCTTGATCAAGCGCGCTCCGGCCAGGAGCGTTTCTTGCGCCTCGGCGATACGCTCGCGTTCGCGCAGGGCGTAGGCCCAGGCGATCCAAGGGCGCTCCTGCTCGGCGTCGTGACCGACGAGCTCGGGGGCGAGCGCGATGACCTCGTCCCAGGTTTCGTCGGTCATCGCGGTTTCGAGCCGGACCGAGAGCGCGGCGGGAGTGGCGAGAAAGTCCGGGGCGAGCGAAGCGAGCTCCTCGCGCGCCTCGTCCGTCAGGCCGAGTTGAAGATAGCCCAACGCGTAGGAGAGATGTTTTTCCGGAGGTATCACGGAGCTGGCGAGGTGGAGGAACTTCGCCCGGAAAACCTCGGGGTGCAAGGCGACGCTTCCCGGAGGCGCCGGCCGGCGGGCGAATTCAGGCGGCTGGTTTGGTCAAGGGCTTCAGGACCTTGGCGTCGAAGACAAAGGGCCCGGCGGGCAGGAGGCTGGCGATCACGGCAAGCGCCACGGTCTTGGCGCTCCAACGGTGGTCCAGCGCCGCCGGCACGAGCGCGAGCAGATATAGAAGGAAGAGGACGCCGTGGGCCATGCCGACATAACGCACCGCAAGCGGTTGATCGGCAAAATACTTCAGCGGCATCGCCACCAGCAGCAGCACGAGGAAGGATGCGCCTTCGAGAAGGCCGACGAGACGCAGGCGGGAAAGGGAGGACGTGAGCATGGGAGCGAGGCGCTTGGCGCGACGCATGACCAATGCCGAATGATCGGCGTCCAGTGGAAGGCGGAACTCGCGGCGGGTGGTGGAAGCGCGAGGGCTTGTTTCCAATTCCAAGGAGGCGGGCGGGCTTGCGGCGCGAGCGAGGGCGGGCAGCGTGTGCGCATGGCAAATCCACTCGCGGCATATTCGGAACTACGTGCGCGGCTGAAGCGTCTCCATGTGCTCGGCTCCGTGGCCGGCCTGCTGGGCTGGGACGAGCAGGTCAACCTGCCTGCCGGGGCGGCCGCCCAGCGCGGCGAGCAGATGGCGCTGCTGGCGGAGCTCGCCCACGCCGAGGCCACTTCCCATGAGCTGGGCCTTGCGCTGTCGGCCTGCGAGGCGGCGCCGGCGGGCGCCTTGGACGAGGACGCGCGCGTGGTCGTGGCCGCGGCGCGACGCCACCCAGACCCGGCGACGAAGCTGCCGGCCGAGCTCGTGGCGGAAAAGGCGCGCCTGAGCAGCGAGGCCTACCACGCCTGGGCGGCGGCGCGCGCGGCGCGGGATTTCCCGGCGTTCGCTCCCTTTTTGGAAAAGCACCTCGCGCTCGCGCGGCGCGAAGCGGAGCTCCTCGGCTATGGCGATCGGCCCTACGACCTCGCGATCGACAAACACGATCCCGGTCTGACGTCCGCCCGGATCGACAAGCTCTTCGGCGAGCTGCGCGACGGCTTGGTGCCCCTCGTGAAGCGGATCGACGCGAAGGCCGAGGCGGCGCGGGCTCGCGGCGAGATTCCGGTGCAGTTGAAGGGCTTCGACGTCGCGGCGCAGCGCGAGCTGGTGCGTCGGGTGACGGGCAAGCTGGGCTTCGACTACGAGCGCGGCCGGCTCGATGTGTCGTTGCACCCGTTCTGCGAAGGTTCGGGCGACGACTTGCGGCTGACCACCCGGTTCGACGCCGACAACCCGCTCGACGCGCTCTACAGCTCGATCCACGAGGCGGGCCACGGCATGTATGAGCAGAGGTTGCCCTCGCGCGAGCACGCGGGCACGGCGCTGGCCCAGGCGGCCGGCATGGCGACGCACGAGTCGCAGAGCCGGCTTTGGGAAAACCAGGTGGCGCGTTCGCGGGCCTTCTGGCGCTGGCTGGAGCCGGAGCTGCGCGCCGCCTTCCCCGGGCCGCTTTCCGGCGTATCCGCCGATCAGTTACACGCCGCGGCCAACGCGGTGGAGCCCGGCGGCATGATCCGCGTGGACGCCGACGAGGTGCATTACAACCTGCACATCCTGCTGCGCTTCGATCTGGAGAAACGGCTCTTTGCCGGAACGCTCAAGGTGGCGGAGTTGCCCGAAGCCTGGAACGCGCTCGCGCACGAGTTCTTCGGGCGCCGCCCGGAGCACGACGGGGAAGGCGTGTTGCAGGACGTTCATTGGAGCGGCGGGGCCTTCGGCTATTTCCCGAGCTACACGCTGGGCAACATGATGGCGGCGCAGCTCTGGGCGGCGGCGCAGGAGAGGTTGCCGGGGCTCGCGGACGATTTCGCGCGGGGGGACTTCGGGCGCCTGCTCGGCTGGCTCCGGAGCGAGGTGCACGCTCGCGGACGACGGGAGGATGCGTTCGCGCTGACGAAGCGCGTGACGGGCGCGGAGCTCGGCGCGACGGCGTTGTTGGCGTATTTGGAAGAGCGTTACGGGGGCCGAAGTTTTTAACCGCGAATGGACGCGAAGGACGCGAATGGATTTCGTTGTTCGTGCCGGCGGTGAATTTCTTTGGTTTTATCCGTGTGAATCCGTGCCATCCGTGGTGAAGGATTGGGACATGGTTTTTGAGCTGATCGATTCGCACACGCATTTGGAGAGCTTCGACAAGCGCGGGGAGACCGACGCGATGCTTGCGCGGGCGCGCGAGGCCGGGGTGACGCGCTTGATCACGATCGGCACATCGAGCGAGGATTGGCCGCGCTACCGCGCGCTCGCGGAGAAGCACGCCGGGACGGTTTTCCATACGGTCGGGCTGCATCCGTGTTCGGTCGACGAGCGTTGGAGCGATGAAGTCGCGCAAATCGAGGCGTTCTGGAGCGGCGATGGCGCGCGTCCGGTGGCGCTTGGGGAGTGCGGGCTGGACCGTTTTCATCTGCCAAAGGACGACGCGGCGAAGGCGGAACAAATCTTCGCGTGGCAACGCGCGGCTTTTGAGGCGCAGTTGTCGATCGCGGCGCGGCTGCGTTGCCCGCTGGTGGTTCACTCGCGAGGGGCTTTCGCGGAGTGCGTGGAGATGATCGACTCGAGCGGTATAAGCTGGGAGCGCGTGGTGTTCCACTGCTTCACCGAAGGCGTGGGCGAGATGGCGGAGCTGACGCGGCGCGGCGGGCGTGGATCCTTCACCGGCGTGGTGACGTATAAAAACGCCGACACGGTGCGCGCGGCGCTAGTGGCGCAGGGGATCGGGCGCTTGATGCTCGAGACGGACGCGCCCTACCTGACGCCCGTCCCGCATCGCGGGAAGGCGAACGAGCCGGCGTATCTGCGTTTCACCGCCGAGGCGGCGGCGCTGGCGCTGGGCGTGCCGGTGGGCGAACTGGCCGCGCGCACAACGGCGAACGCGCGGGCCTTTTTCGGGATCTGAAAGCGGGCGGGGGCCGGCATGGAAGCGCCGCGCCCCGAGGAAGCGCCCGCAAGCGGGCGGCCTACGCGGACGGGGCGGACTCGGCGGCGGCTTGTTGTTCCTCGGTCTCGACGACCTTGGCGATGCTGAGGAGCTTGTCGCCGTCGGCGAGGGAGAGGAGCTTCACGCCCTTGCCGCCGCGGTTGACCTCGCGGATGTCGGCGACGCGGGTGCGGACGCTCTGGCCCTTGGCGGTGAGGAGCATGATCTCGTCGGTGTCCTTGACGCTGAGGGCGCCGGCGATGTTGACCGAGCCGTCCTCGGGGAGGTCGATGGCCCAGACGCCGCTGGCGCCGCGGTTGACGAGGCGGTAGTCCTCGAAGCGGGTGCGGACGCCGAGGCCGGCCTGCGAGGCGACGAGGAACTTCGAGGCGTGGTCGACGACCTCGATGACCTCGAGGTAGTCGCTCGCGAGCTTGAAGCGCATGCCGGTGACGCCGCCGGTGGCGCGGCCGGTGTCGCGGAAGAGGATTTCGCCGGTCTCGGGGTCTTTTTCGCGGAAGCGGACGGCGAGGCCCTGGTGGGAGACGAGGATGATCTCGCTTTCGCCGGTGGTGAGGATGCAGCCGATGACGGTGTCGCCTTCGTCGAGGTTGATGCCGATGAGGCCGGACTCGCGGGTGGCGTTGGTGTAGTCGGCGAGGGCGGTCTTCTTGATCACGCCGGCCTTGGTCGCCATGACGAGGAAGTGCGCGCCGTCGAACTCCTGGAAGCAGAGCATGGCGGCGATCTTCTCGCCTTCGTCGAGGGCGAGGAAGGATTTGACCGACTTGCCCTTGGCGGTGCGCACGCCTTCGGGGATGTCGTAGACCTTCTTCGCGAAGCACTGGCCGTGGCTGGTGACGAAGAGGATGTAATCGTGTGTGCTGGCGGTGAAGAGGTGCTCGACGAAGTCGTCGTCGTAGGTCTCGGCGCCAATGACGCCCTTGCCGCCGCGGCGCTGGGAGCGGTAGTCGGCGACGGGGGTGCGCTTGATGAAGCCGAGGTGGGAGATGGTGATGACGCAGCCCTCGTTGGGGATGACGTCCTCCATGCGGAATTCGCCGGCGGCGGCGAGGATCTGGGTCTTGCGCTGGTCGCCGTATTTTTCCTTCAGGGCGAGGAGCTCGGTCTTGATGACCTCGCGGAGGCGCCAGTCGTTTTCGAGGATCTCCTTGAGGCTCGCGATGAGGTTTTGGAGCTCGAGGTATTCGGCCTCGATCTTACCGCGTTCCAGGCCGGTGAGCTGGTAGAGGCGGAGCTCGAGGATGGCGTCGGTCTGGCGCTCGGAGAGCGGATACTTGGCCATCAACTTCGTCTTGGCCTCGTCGCGGTTTTGGGAGGCGCGGATGATCTTTACGAAGTCGTCGAGGTTATCGAGGGCGATGATGTAGCCTTCGAGGATGTGGGCGCGGTCCTCGGCCTGCTTGAGGCGGAACTTGGTGCGGCGGGTGACGACGTCGCGGCGATGATCGATGTAGCAATCGATCAGCTCGCGGATGTTCATCTGCTTCGGGCGGCGCTTGTCGAGGGCGAGGAGGGTGACGCCGAAGGAGGACTCGAGGGCGGTCTTCTGGTAGAGCTGGTTGAGGATGGGCGAGGCCTGTTCGCCGCGCTTGAGCTCGATGACGATGCGGGTCTGCTCGTCGGATTCGTCGCGGACGTCGCGGATGCCCTCGATCTCCTTTTCACGGACGAGCTCGGCGATGCGGATGACGAGGTTGGCGCGGTTTACGTTGTAGGGGATCTCGGTGATGACGATCTGCTCGCCGCCGCCGGTCATTTCCTCGGCCGTGGCGCGGCCGCGCATGCGGACGATGCCTTTTCCGGTCTTGAGGTAGGAGAGGATGCCTTCGCGGCCGGAGATGGTGCCGCCGGTGGGGAAGTCGGGGCCCTGGATGAGGGCGCAGAGGTCGTCGAGGGTGGTGGTGACGGGTTCGTCGAGGACCTTGACGATGGCGGCGATGAGCTCGTGGAGGTTGTGCGGCGGGATGTTGGTCGCCATGCCGACGGCGATGCCGGTGGAGCCGTTGAGCAGCAGGTTCGGTAGTGCTGCGGGCAATACGGTGGGCTCGGTGGTCGACTCCTTGTAGTTGGGGGCGAAGTCGACGGTGTCCTCCTCGATGTCGGCGAGGAGCTCCTCGGAGACGTCGCGGAGGCGGCACTCGGTGTAGCGGTAGGCGGCCGGCGGATCGCCGTCGACGGAGCCGAAGTTGCCCTGGGGGTCGATGAGCGGGTAGCGCATGACCCAGTTTTGGGCGAGGCGGACGAGGGTGTCGTAGACGGAGGAGTCGCCGTGCGGGTGGTAGTTCTTGAGGACCTCGCCGACCACGCCGGCGCACTTGTCGAAGGCGCGGTTGTGGAGGAGACCTTCGCGGAGCATCGCGTAGAGGATGCGGCGCTGGACGGGCTTGAGGCCGTCGCGGGCGTCGGGGAGGGCGCGGGCGACGATCACCGACATCGAATATTCGATGTAGGCCGACTGCATGATGTCGGTGATGTTGGCGGTGGTGAGTTTTTCGTTCGAGGCGAAGGACATGCCGGAAAGGGGAGGGATTTTTTAACGCAGAGACGCTGAGTCGCAGAGGTCGGAAAGAGAGAAGGGGGGATCTTGTGAGATCGGGCTTCGGGTCTTTTGCGCCTCCGTGTTTTCGATTTAGGCGTCGAGGAATTGGACGTTGAGGGCGTTGTCCTCGATGAACTGGCGGCGCGGGGGGACCTCGTCGCCCATGAGCAGGGTGAACAGGGCGTCGGCCTTGGCGGCGTCGGCGATATCGACCTTGAGGAGGCGGCGTTTGTCGGGGTCCATCGTCGTCTCGAAGAGCTGCTTCGGGTTCATTTCACCGAGACCTTTGTAGCGCTGGATGCCGAGGCCCTTGCGGCCGTTGGCGCGGATGTGCGCGACGATTTCGAGCGGGCTGCGGAGCTCGGTCTTGGACTCGGACTTGAGGCCCTGGTTTTCCGTGACGAGGTAACGCGGCTCCTCGGTGGCGGTGAAGCGGTGGCCGTCGAGGCCGAGCTTGGCGAGGGCGACGAGGCACTTGGTCATCTCGGTGCTCTCGAAGATCTCGTGGAGGGTGACGCGGCGCAGGGATTGCGGGCCGGAGGCGGCGGGCTTGGGGACGGGGGGAGTCGATCCCACGGGCGGGACGCCCGTGCCACCTTGGCCACCTTCGGACATGGGCGAGACGCCCATGCCACTGTTGTCGGCGGCGAGGCCTTCCTTGGCGAGGAAGTCGGCGCGGGCGTGTTCACCGGCGAGGAAGACGTGACTCTCTTTGTTGCCCTCGCGAATGCGCGCGATGTAGCGGGGGAGGGCGCGAGTCTCGGACGCGTGGGCGTCGAGGTAGGCGGGGAGGCTGGCGCCGTAGCGGGTGACGCCGGAGCCGAGTTTCTCGATCAACGCGAGGTTTTCGACGATCTGTTCGAGCTGCTCGGCGGTGTAGGTATGGCTGTCGTGAATACGGGTGAGGACGAGGTCCTCGGCGCCGAGCTCCAGGAGGATGCGGTTGAGCTGGTCGTCGTTGTCGACGTATTGCTCACGTTTCTTGCGCTTGATCTTATAGAGCGGGGGCTGGGCGATGTAGACGTAGCCGCGCTCGATGAGGCCGCGCATCTGGCGATACATGAAAGTCAGGAGCAAGGTGCGGATGTGCGAGCCGTCCACGTCGGCGTCGGTCATGACGACGATCTTGTGGTAGCGGGCCTTGTCGGCGTTGAAGCCGCCGATGGCGTCGCCGCCCTCGCCGATGCCGGCGCCGATGGCGGTGATGAGGGTGCGGATTTCCTCGTTGGAGAGCACCTTGTCGAGACGGGCCTTCTCGGTGTTGATCAACTTTCCGCGCAGCGGGAGGATGGCCTGGTAGCGACGGTCGCGGCCCTGCTTGGCGGAGCCGCCGGCGGAATCGCCCTCGACGAGGTAGAGTTCGCAGACCTTGGGGTCGCGCTCGGAGCAGTCGGCGAGTTTGCCGGGGAGGCCGCCGCCGGAGAGCGCGCCCTTGCGGATGGTCTCGCGGGCCTTGCGGGCGGCCTCGCGGGCGCGGGCGGCGTTGAGGGCCTTGTCGACGATGCGTTTGCCGACGGCGGGGTTGGTCTCGAAATACTGGTTGAGGCCCTCGTAGCTGAGGGAGCCGACGATGCCCTCGACCTCGGGGGAGAGCAGCTTGACCTTGGTCTGCGACTCGAACTTGGGGTCGGAGTGCTTGATGGAAATGACGGCGGCGAGGCCTTCGCGGACATCGTCGCCGGTGATCTGGGGGTCCTTGTCCTTGAGGAGGTTGTTGCCCTTGGCGAAGGCGTTGATCGCGCGGGTGAGGGCGGAGCGGAAGCCGGAGAGGTGGGTGCCGCCGTCGGGGTTGTGGATGGTGTTGGTGTAGCACAACACCTGGTCGTTGTAGGAGTCGTTGTATTGGAGGACGACCTCGACGTGGATCTCGATGGGCTTGTCGTCGAGCGTGGTCGTAAGCTGTTTTTGGATACTGACCGGGGTGGGGGGGAGGACTTCCTTGCCCTGGTTGAAGAAGGTCTCGGGCGTCGGGTTGGCGGGGCGCTCGTCGACGAAGCGGATCTCGAGGCCGGAGTTGAGGAAGGCGAGCTCGCGGAGGCGCTTGGCGATGGTGGCGCCGACGAAGACGGTGGTCTGCTTGAAGATCTCGGGGTCGGGCTTGAAGGTGACGAGGGTGCCGGTGCCGGAGGCCTTGCCGATGACCTCGAGCTTTTTGACGGTCTTGCCGCGCTCGAACTTCATGTGGTGGACCTGGCCTTTTTTGGAGACCTCGACCTCGAACCACTCGGAGACGGCGTTGACGCACTTGGCGCCGACGCCATGGGTGCCGCCGGAGAATTTGTATCCGCCCTGGCCATACTTGCCGCCGGAGTGGAGGGTCGTGAGCACCATCTCGACGCCGGGGATGCCGTATTGGGGGTGGATGTCGACGGGGATGCCGCGGCCGTCGTCGCGGATGGAGATGGAGCCGTCGACGTGGATAGAGACGTCGATCTTTTTGCAATGGCCGGCGAGGTGTTCGTCGACGGAGTTGTCCAAAACCTCGGAGACGCAGTGGTGGAGGGCGCGCTCGTCGGTGCCGCCGATATACATGCCGGGTTTTTTCCGAACGGCTTCGAGGCCCTCGAGTTTGCCGAGCTTCGAGGAATCGTAGTCGGCGGCGCTGGCGGCGGCGGGGAGGGGGTTATACTCGTGCGGAACGGACGGCGGGACCGGGTCTTGGGCGTCGGGCATGTGAGGGCGAAAAGGGGCGGGTTACGCGGAGGTTAAATCGAAAGGAAAAGGGCATCGGAAAAGGGGGGGCGGGCCAAGGGTTTTTTCCGCGTTTTTTGGCTCCGTTTAACTGTTTATTCAGGAGTAGGTTACGGGGTGTGAAAAGGGCGCGAAAAAGCCCGCCCCGGGGAGAGGCGGGCGATGGTGCCGAGCGGCACGTCCGGCCGAACAAGGAACCACGGGCAGGATGCCCGTGCCTCGCTCAGGCGCGACGGCGGCGAGAGGCGGCGAGGGAGAGGCCGGCGAGGGCGGCGAAGGCGGCGGCGGAGGAGGGCTCGGGAATGGCCGTCACAGTGACGGTGATGCCGGCGTAGTCGCCCGTGCCCGCGAAGGTCTGGATCGCGGGGAGAGCGCCGGGGAGGTTCACGGACAACAACTGGTCGGCGAAGCCGGTGGTGGTGATGCTAAACAGGCTGCCGTCGATGATGCCGAAATGGAAGCCGTCGGGCGTCGCTCCGGCGTCCGTGTTCTGCGAGACAAAGACATCGAAGCCGATGGTGGATCCCGAGGTGAAGCTCTGGAAGAACTCGTTGAAGGCGCCGCTGTCGGCGAGCGTGACCACGCCGGAGAGGCTGCCGCTCGCGCCGCCGATAAACGTCGCCGAGCCGAGAGGCGCGCCGCCGTCGAAGGTGAAGTTGCTGATGACGGCGGTGTTGTTGTTGAGGGTGTCGCCGCTGTTCAGCTGAAAATCGAGCGAGAAAGGCGCGGCGGCGCCGCCGGTCGGGGAGGAGAGCGCGGAGGTGTTGATCTCGACGTGGAAGGCTTGCGCCAAGGCCGAGGCGGCGGAGAGCACGAGACCGGCGACGCCGGCGCAGGCGGTTTTGAGGAGCTTTCGGTGGGTGAGAGATTTCATAATCATGTAAGGTGTGGCTGATTAAAAGGCCGGGCGGATTTGATATCAGGGAGTCGGCACGCTGTTGATCACCCGCGGGGTGTAGGTGATGGCGGCGTTGGTCGGGTTGGTGAACTGGAGCGTCACAGTGGCGGAGCCGCCCGCGGCCAAGCTGCCTCCGGGGATCGTGATGTAGGAGCTGCCGGTCGGAGTATAAACGGAGGTCACGCCGGTCGCGTTGCTCAGGGTCGCGTTCGTGCCCAGTGAATCGAGCACCAGATAAAACGGGCCGGAGAGGGCGCCGGCGTTGTTGTTGGTGATGGTGACCTGCTGCGCGTAGGTGCCGGTGCGGCGGTCGCGAACGGGGCTGCCACGGGAGACGGCGACGTTGTTCACGGGGGCGATTTCGTGGAGAATAAACAACTGGCCGCCCTCCACCTGCGAGGTCGTGACGCCGGTGGTGTAGTGCGCCTGATCGGAGCTGATATACCAAGCCTCGCGGGGGTTGCCCTTGTGGAGGGCGCCGCCGGACATGATGGAGGTGATATCGATAATGCCGGACGCCTCCTCGTCGTTGTTAAACGGGGCGGTGGCGGCGGTGCCGATGTCGCCGAAGCGGGCGACGTCGTGCTTCGCGATCTTCACCAAGGTGTTGGTCGCGGGATCGTAGTCCCAGATTTTCCCGTTGTGGGCGGCGCCGCCGACGTCCTCTTGGAGGAGAATATGGCCGGTCTGCGCGTTGACCGTCATGTTATCGAACATATTTACCTTCTCGCCGGCGACGGTGCGACCGTCGATGAGCAGATCGATCGTGCCACCGAGGGCGGGATTGGTGATATCGGTGAAGTTCAGGCGCCAGAGGCGGGTCGAGCCGATTTGGGCGCCCACGCCGTCGGCGACCTGATCGAGGCGGTCGGTCGTGACGAAATAATATTGGCTCGGGTTCGCCGGATTCCACGCGCCGTCCTCCGGGCGGGAAAAGGTGGTCGAGGCGCTGGTGCTGAGCGTAAAGGCGGTCCCGTTGGTGATGTTGGTGGCGCGCGTGGTGGAATTGGCGATCTCGGCGGGGTTGCCGGCGACATTTATAAAATAGAGGGCTCCGTTGGTGAGGCCCGCTTTGTCGACTTCGCTGCCGGTGGACTGCTTGGTGCCGACGTAGACGGCGACCGAGTTGGTCATGATGCCGGTGCCGCCGTCGTTGTTGCCGATGACGATCGTTTTGTCTTGGGCGTAAGGGCAGGCGAGGGCGCTCTCCCAAGAGCCGACGCCGTCGGCGACGACGCCGCCCACGTGGTTGGTGGCGAGGTTGAACTTGCCGAGGGTGTAGCTCTTGCCGGCATCGGGGCCGGTGGCGACGGTGGCCTGCTGCCAGAAGCCGGAGGCGCTGTTTTCCTCGCCATGCAGGAAGATGCGCGCCTGCGTGCCGAGGCCGGAGGCGGCATTATAAAAGGCGCTAACCGCGGGCAGGTCCGCCGAACAAAAGCGGGCGAACGCGAAGGTGTTGGGTGTCGTCTCGGAGGACTGGGTCGCCACGTTCCAGCGGTAGATGCTCTTCATGAGATCTTCGCCGGAAACCACCGCGAGGGTGTTCTTATTGATAATAAACTTGGAAACGTAGGAGCCCTTCGAGCCGTGATCGCGCACGACACCGGCGGTGTTGCCGAGTTCGTGGTTCATCAAAAGGGTGAAGGTGCCGTCGCCGTTGTCGAAGGCGCCCAAGCCGTCGGGGATACCGTCCAAGCCGTAGGTGCCGCCGCCGACTTTCGCAACTACGTCATCGGCAGTGGCTCCAGTGTTATCGACGGTGAGGAGAGAGGTGGTTTGGTAGCCGGGCAGGGTCGGCAGCACGTAGGGGGTGGAGGCCGTGCTGGGGCCGGTGGATTGGGCGAAGGCGGCGCTCGCGAAGAGCGCGCCGAGTGAGAGCATGGAGATGCCGGGACTGGGTTTCATGTGGTCGTGGATTGGTCGCCGGCAGCCAGAGTGCCCCAAATCCGAGGGAGGAAAAAGTCGCCAATAGTAAAGATCGGGCGGCGAAAGTGACGGATGTCTGGCGGATTTATGACGGAATGGCGGCTGTTATATAAAAGTCGTTTTCGTGGCTGAAACGTAACTTTCCCGCGGGCCGGTCGGATTGACAGCGCCGGCGCGAAGGGAAGCATGGGCGCGCAACTTTATCTATCGTCTCCTTTTGCCGCAGAGTGTCATGAGTATCATCCGATCCGGTCTCTTTGCTTTTAATACTACGGCCCTTCGCTCGCGGGGTGTCGCCCTCCTTGGCGCCTGCTGCTTGGTGGCCGCGCCGAGGGCGCAGGCGGCGTGCGCTCAGGCCAACATCTTTTCCCAGAAGAACCTCGTCGCCAATCGGGAGGGCTTCGCGGCGGCGATGATCGATCCGCACTTGATAAACCCCTGGGGCATAGCGCTTCGCCCACCTGGGATCGGCGGGCATATCTGGGTCAGCAACGCCGGCAATGCGAGCACCTCGACCTACGTCGGCGATTCCCATGGCAAGCCGCTGTATCAGGACGGGTTGAAGATCGTGTATCTCGGCGGGCCGCTAATCTCCTATGAAGATGGTTTGGCCAACGTCACCGGCCAAGTATACAACGCGGCGAGCGATTTCCCCGGGCAGCCGGTGGAGTTTCCCGTAAGCGGGCCGGCGAGCGACCTTTCCTCGGGGACACCGGTGCCGGTCGGCAACGTGAGCGGATCGGCGAAATTTGTATTCGTGACGACGGACGGGACGATCAACGCGTGGCGCGCAGGCACGGCGTCGAGCATGGATTCGGCGGTGATCGTCAAAGACTATTCGGATCGCGGTCCCGACCAGATCCGCGGTCTCCGTTATATCCCGGCGTTTACCGGCGTGGCGATGTCGGTGAATGCCAAGGCCGACAACCGGCTCTACGTGACTGACTTTCAAAATAATACAATCCGGGTGCTGGACAACAAGTGGGAGGATATCACCGAGAGCGTGCCTTTCGCGCGTCCGGCGGGCATGCGCGAGGATTTTAGCCCGTTTAATATACAGCTCTTGGAGGGGCGCCTGTATGTCGCTTTCGCGGCGCTGGATGCGGGCGGCGAGGAGCCGGGGACGGATGTGCCGGAGCCGGGCGCGGGGCATATCGTGGCCTACGATCTCGACGGGCATATCTTGCAGGAGTTCGCGGATGCCGGCCGGCTAAACTCGCCGTGGGGCGTGGCGATCGCGCCCAAGGAGTTTGGCCCCTTTGGCGGGGCCTTGCTCGTGGCGAATTTCGGCGACGGGACGATCGCGGCGCTCGATGTGGCCACGGGCGCATTCAAAGACTACCTCCGCGATGCCGCCGGCAATCCGATCAGCATCGATGGCATCTGGGGGCTGGTCTTTGGCAACGGCGTGAGCCTCGGCGACGCGGATTCGTTGTATTTCACCGCAGGCCCCAACGGCGAGCAGGACGGGATCTTCGGGCGCTTGCGCTATGCCGGGCCGCAAGCCGACGCCGGCCCGGCCGCGGCGACGGAAACGGTTGCGGCCGCGGACTCGGCGCGTGGAGCCCCCGCGCCCGAGGCGCTTTGAGCTCCGGCGGGGCGGACCGGACGGAGTGCGTGGGATTTCGACCGTGAACTCTTGCAACACGCCACGAACGGCGTCGCCCGCGAGGAAGACGGCGGTGGCGGTCGCGCTGGCCCTGCTCGGGGCGCTCGCCGGGGGCGTTTTGTTGTTCCGGCGGGGGCCGAGTGCTTTTCGGCTCGCGCCTTCGGGTTTGTTTGGGGGCGGGGCCGCGTCGTCGGCGCTTGGTGATGAAGCGACGGCGGTGGCGGCGCCGAAGGGTTCATCGACCCAGGCCGATGCGGTGCCGGAAGTG
>CBIHRE010000051.1:0-15445 GCA_966212385.1 uncultured Akkermansia sp.
GGAGTCGTTGAAAGTGGTGTTGAACGGGAGCGGGGCGTTGCCGGCGTCGTTGCCGGGTGTGACGAGGTCGAGGAGGTTGCCCTGGCTGGCGCTGTTATAGCCCCAGAGGACGTAGGCTCCGTTGTCGGCGGAGCTGGAGGAGGTGCCGCGCCGATAGCCGATCCAGTAGTCGCGGGTCGTGTCGCGGACGACCTTCAGGGCCCGGGGAGAGGCGAGGTTGGCGGAGGAGGAGTCGAAACGGTAGATGCGGTAGGTGCCGGCGGCCGAGGCGACGGTGACCGCGGTGTCGGGGATCCACTGGAGGAGGCTCTTGTTCCAGTGGCTGAAGTCGTTTTCGAAGAAATCGCCGTCACCCATGAGGTCGAAGGGGTCGCCGTATTCGGTGGAGGTGCCGGCGAGGGAAACGGGGTTGCCGTCGGTGACCTTCCAGAGGTTGGAGTGGCGGAGACCGTAGGTGTGGCCGAGTTCGTGGCCTACGACGCGGAGGTCGAAGGCGCCGTTCACCCAGAAGTTTGAACCGATCACGTTGGCGAGACCGCCGTAGGTGATCTGGGAGTTGGCGATGTCGCCTAGATAGGTGAAGACGACGGCGACGCGTTGATAGTTGTCGGGGTTGAAACCGGCGGCGACGGCGGCGGCGCGGGCGTGGGTGTGGAGCAGGCTGTTGTTGCCCGCGGTGGCGTAGCTGGCGGCGGTGTTGGGCAGGCGAAGGACGCCGGTGACGTCGGTGGCGGAGTCGAAAAGGAGGTCGGTCTTCCCGAAGCTGCTTTGCTGAAGGAAGGCGCGGACGCCGCCGGCGCCGTTGATGACGGTGTCGATGTAGGCGGGTGTGATCTGGGCGTTGCCGTCGAACTTGTTGATCGGCCTGCCGACGAGGTCGGAGAAGTCTACGAGGATAACGAGCAGGTCCTTGTCGCCGTGGGTCCAGGCTTGGGTGGGGCGTCCGCTTACGCCGCTGGAGCCGGAGCCGGAGTCGGCCTCGATGACGGCGGGATTTTGTTCGGAGGCGAGGAGCCGGGCGGCGAAGGGCGCGAGGGCTTCGGGCGAGGGGAGGATAGTGATCGCGCCGTCGGCCTCTACGGCGATTCCGGAGGCGGAGGGAGCGCCGCGTTCGGCGTCGTCGAGGACACGCAGGCGGGTGTCGGCGACGGCGAGATCTTGGTCGATGGCGATGCCGATGATCGAGGTGGCCTGGAGCGACGCGTCGCGCAGGCGCGAGCCATAGACGTGAGCACGATATTCGCGGCCGTCGATGACGGTGGCGCGATAGAAGTCGTCGGCTGGATCGTGGGGGGCGCCGGGCGGGTGCAGGCAGGATTGGATGACGGCGAGTTCGGCGCGGGCGGAGACGAGTTGCTCAAGCTCGGCCACGATCTCGGCGGGGAGTTGCGAACGGAGCGAACGCGGGATGGCGGCGGCGAGCGCGGCCTCGGGATCCTCGCGAATCAGCTTGGCGAGGATGGCACGTCGCTCGCGCGCAAGCGCGAGACCTTCGGCGAGGAGCGCGGGACGAGCGGCGGCGGACGCGGCCAGATAACGCTCCGACCATCCGAGAAGCGCGCTGGTCGCGGCAAGGGGCGGGTGGTGTTGACTCGCGAGTTCGTGCGCTATCGGTGGGGGAATCTTGGCGGCGAGGGGCCGGGGCGGCGTGTGCGCGGCCACATCCGCAGGGGCCTCAAGCGAGGGGAGCGCGGTTGTTTTCGTCGTGCTTGATTTCTGCGCGGGGCGCAGGAGCCAGATGGCGGAGCAAAGAACGAGGGCGGTGGCGGTGAGTCCGGATATCTTGGCGAGACGCGACATATCGGCGGATTAATGCAAATCGAGGGCCGTTTGCCGAACTCTTCGCGCGGCAAATTTTCAAGATCTTCGCGTGTTGCCGCTTGGATGCGCCGTCTTGCGGCGTGCGCGGAATCAGGACCGCCGAGGCTGGGGCAGACGGAAGGTCGCCGCGCAGGCGGCGAGGGCGAGGATGCCGGCGATGACGTAGAGCGTGGCGGCGTTGGTCGTCCAATAGAGGATGCCTGCGCAGATCGGCGTGATGGCGCGGGCCAGGGAGCCGAGCGAGCGATAGATGCCGAGCACGCGGCCCTGTTCCTCGGGGCCGGCGTAGAGCGAGATGAGGCCGGTGTTGGCCGGATTGATCAGGCCGCCGCCGAAGGCGAGGGCGGCGACGGCGGCGTAGAGAACGCCGGGCACGGGCGCGAAGCCGACACCGAGGAGGCCGGCGGTGGAGCAAAGCAGGCCGATGGCGAGCAGGCGCGTCTCGGGCACGCGGCCGACGAGTTTGCGCACGATATAGCCTTGGGTGATGATCGAGCAGATCCCGAGGAAGCCCATGAGCTTGCCGTTCTGGATCGGGCCGTAGCCGAAGCGCTCCGCGCTGACGAAGACGAGCGAGGCTTCCATGGCGACGAAGGCGAGCTGGTAGAGAAAACCGACGAGGTTGGCGCCACGGATGGCCGCGTTGTCGAGGCCGAGGATGGCGCGGAGGGGATTGCGCAGGCGGGGCTCGGCGGAGCGGCCGGCGGCGTCTCGCGAGAGCGTTTCCCGGAAGCGCGCGCGGATCCACGCCAAGTTGAGGAGCCCGAGGGCGAAGGCCACGAGCGCGGGCGCGGTGAAGGGGTTGACGCCATAGGCCGCGAGAGCGGGGAATTTTTCGACGAGGTTGATCTGCGCGGTGAGCGCGCCGATGACGGGCCCGGTGACGAGGCCGAGGCCGAAGGCGGCGCCGACCAGGCCCATGGCCTTGCTGCGCTCGGCGCGGCTGGTGACGTCGGCCACGGCGGCGGTGGCCACGGAGAGATTGCCGCCGAAGAGCCCACCGAGGACGCGGGCAAGGAGGAACATCCAGAAGCTGCCGCTTAGCGCCCAGACGGCGTAGCTAAGGGCGGTGCCGGCCACGGTGTAGACGAGGACAGGTCTGCGGCCGACCCGGTCGGAAAGGCCTCCCCAGAAGGGAGAAAACACAAATTGGAGGACGGAGAAGATCGAGCTGATGACGCCGCCGAAGAGCACCTCGGGCAGGTGGCTCTCGTTGCCGAGGGCGCGGGCCATGGTGTTGATGTGGGCGAGAAGGGCGCCGAGCACGCCGTGATCGCCGTCGATCGCGAGGTAATGGCGGAGCAGGTCCGGGCCGAGCGGGAACACGATCGAGAACCCGACGAGATCGAGATAGAGCGTGAGAAAAATCACGCCGAGCGAGAGCGGCCGCGGGGCGGTGGGAGCGGGCGAGGCGGATGACGATGCGGGCGTGGACACGTAGGAGAAAGGGCTGCGGAAGGCGAAAGCGGCCAAGAAGGCCGAGATGGCGAAAAAAGGGAAGCGCGCGAAGTGTTTGCCCTGAACGGTCCGGACGACGCGGACGAAGCGACGGGGGGGACGCGCGGGCGGAGCGGGCCTCAGGCGCGCTTGGCCAGTTCGCGAGGAGCGGTTTCGGTGCCGGGCAGGGTGAGGGGGAGATCCTTGTTGCCCTTGGCGCCGAGTTCCTCGAGCCGGCGGCCGGCGGGGAGGACGCGGCTTTCGAAGGCGCCGACCGCCTGGTTGTAGGCCTTGGCGGCGTTTTCGAGGGCGGGCGCGATCTTGGCCAGGTGTTCGGCGAAGCCGGTGATGCGGTCGTAGAGTTCGCGTGCCTGGGCGGAGATGTCCTCGGCGTTTTTCGCGGCCTTTTCCTGGCGCCATCCGTAAGCCGCGGCTTTGAGCAGCGCGATGAGCGTGGCGGGCGTGGCGAGGAGCACTTTCTTGACGATGGCGCGTTCGAGGAGCGCGGGGTCGGCGGAAAGCGCGCCGGCGAGGAACTGGTCGCCGGGCAGGAAAAGGACGACGAATTCGGGCGAGGGTTGAAATTGCTCCCAATAGGCCTTGGCGCCGAGGGTGTCGACGTGGGCGCGGACCTGGGCGGCGTGGGTGGCGAGCTTGGCGACGCGCGTGGCTTCGTCGGGTGCGGAGGCGGCGTCGCGGTAGGCCTCGTTGGGCGCCTTGGCGTCGACGACGATCTGCTGGCCGCCGGGCAGGCGCACGAGCAGGTCGGGGCGCAGGCGGGCGCGGTCTTCGAGCGTGACGGAAGATTGTTCGGTGAAATCGCAGTAGTCGCTCATGCCGGCGAGCTCGACCACCCGGCGAAGTTGCAACTCGCCCCAGGTGCCGGCGGTCGTGGTGGAGCGCAGCGCGGTGGAGAGGCGGGCGGTCTCGTTTTGCAGCGTGAGTTGCGATTGCGCGAGGGTTTGGAGCTGCTGGGCGAGGGCGGCGGCGGACTCGGCCCGGGTCTTGTCGAAAGTGGTGATCTTGGTCTCCACCTGCGTGAGGGTCTCGCGCAGAGGTTTCACCAGCGCTTCGATCGCGAGCTGGCGTTTTTCGAGGTCGCCGTCGGCAAGCTGGCGGGTGCGGCCGAGGGTTTCTTTCGCCAGCTCGAGAAAGGCGGTGTTGTTGGCCTGGAGGGCGGCGGCGGAGAGGGCCTTGAACTCGTTGGAGAGACGTTCCTGGGCATCGGTGAGCGCGGCGATTTTTTCGGTGGAGGCGGCGCGTTCGGCGGCGAGGGCGGTTTGGGTGGCGACGTGTTCCGCGCGCGCGGCCGCCAGCTCGCGGCGCGTCTCGGCGAGGCTGGAGTCGCGCGCGGACAGCTCGTTTTGCAGGCGGGTGGCGTCGGCCTCGCGGGCGAGCAAACGTTCCCGGAGCGCAGCGGCTTGCGCGCGCAGGACGAGCCACGCGGCGGTCGCGCCCAAGGCCAAGCCGAGGATGAGCAAAAGAATCTCCGTCATGAAAATCGGTTGAAAGTTTAATTCTGCTAATAGGGGCGATTGACAGACGCGTGGATAATTTTTGTTTCTCGCCGCATGGTTTATGATCCCGCCCGACCGGGCGCGTGCATGGATGGCGTGACGGATGGCGTGACGGAGGGCGCGGTCAACCCGTCGCTCCGGTCCGTGGTCGTTTCCTGACCTCGTGGCGGACGA
Organism: uncultured Akkermansia sp.; assembly: GCA_966212385.1. Classification (GTDB taxonomy): domain Bacteria; phylum Verrucomicrobiota; class Verrucomicrobiia; order Opitutales; family Opitutaceae; genus IMCC26134_A. The sequence goes on from CBIHRE010000051.1 coordinate 4,950, forward strand.
TATGAAGACTTCGCCCGCGTCGAAAATCGCCCCCCTTCCCGGATCCAGCGACGATCCGTTTCCGCTGGGCGCGCTGGCGATGCCGCGAAACGCGGACGAGGCCTTGCCGGCGGTGCTGGTGGTGGCGACCGATGGCGAGACTCGCGGGCGCGTGCATCAGCGGCTCGAGGAGGAGTTTGAGTTGGCCATCGAGCGCAGCTTCGACGCCGCGGTGGCGCAGCTGCGGCGTCGCCGTTTCGCGCTGGCGGTGCTCGATCTGCGGGGAGCGGGGCTTTCGAACGAGGAGCTCGCCTCCGCGTTTCGCGAGCTGGACCCCGAGATGTCCGTCATCGTTCTGGGCGCGGGCCGTGCGGTGAAGGTGCTTGGCGAGCAGTGCCTGCAAGTGCCGTTCGACTCGCCCGACATCGTGGCGCTGGCCCAGCACGAGGTCGATGTCGCCCTGAGGCGGCGCGGACGCAGCGCGGCCCTGCGCGAGATGGAGAACGTGGTCGCGTTGCTGCAAAAGGAGCTCGAGGCCAAGGATACTCTCGCGGCGCACGGAGAGGCCTCGGCCTCGATGGTGCACGACCTGAAGAACGCCTTGTTTTCCACGCTCGGTTACACGGCCCGCCTCATCCAGGAGACCACGCAGCTCAAGAACACGGTCGGCGACCAGGCGAAGCCGATCGACGCGATCGCGAAGAAACTCGAGCACACCTCGAATTATCTGCTGCACCTCGCGCATACCTGCCGGTTCAACGACGGGGCCCGCATCGTGCGGGAGCGCCTGGACTTGCAGGCGGAGATCGAGTCGGTGCACGCGGTGTTGTTTTTCAACAGTCCCAATCTGCGCATCAGCGGGCAACGTGGCGGGACGGCGGGCTCGCGCGGCGTCGGTAGCGGGCTCACCGTCAGCGGGGACCGCTACGAGCTGCACCGGGTGTTCCAGAACCTCTTCAAAAACGCCTTCGAGGCCGGCGCCGACGACGTCCGGGTCATCTTGCGTGAGGAGCAAAAGCGCGTGGTCGTGGAGATATCCGACAACGGACGCGGTTTCCCGGACGGCGAGGCCGAGATCGCCTTCACCCAGCCCTTGCGTTCGAGCAAACGAGGCGGGCAAGGCCTTGGGCTGCGCATTTGTCGCCAGATCGTCGAGCGTCACGGCGGCTCCATCATGCTGACGAGCGAGCCGGGGCGGGGCGCGGTTTTCACGATCTCGCTGCCTGCTGCGGATTGAGCCGGCATTTCCGAAGGCGCGGAATCTAAACGCCGACCTGGCGGACGGGGCTCACTCCGCGATAAACAAGTCGAGCTGTTGGCCGACGTAGACGGGGCGCGGATGCTCGGCGGGCAGCCTGTAGATCACCTGGAGCACGCGTGTGTCGACGCGCTCGGTGGACGCGCCGGTGAGCGAGGTTTTCGGGACGATGTAGGGCTCGATGCGGACAAACTCGAGCGGCAGCGGATCCTTCGTGTCTCCCTTGAGATAGCCTATGGCCGAGGCGCCTTCGCGCACCCGGGGCGCAAGCTGCTCGTCGATGTCGGCGCGGACCTGCACCCGTGAGATGTCGCCGAGCACGATCGAGGCCTTGCTCGCGCCGGCGGTCGCGAACTCGCCCGCGCGGATGTTGACCTGCAGCACGGTGCCGTCGATGGGCGCGCGCACGACCAGGCGTTCGATGAGCGATCGGGTCTCGGTCGCGGCGGCCTGCGCGGCCGCGAGGCTGGCTTCGGCCACGCCCAGATCGTCGCGGAGAGTGTCGAGGTCGGAGCCCGGCGAGGCGCCGGAGGCGGAGAGTTTTTCCACGCGGGCAAGCTGCGTGCGGAGGCGCTTGAGCTGGGCCTCGGCGACGCGGGTCTCCGCCTCGCGGGAGACGAGCCGCGCGCGCAGCTCGCGGTCGTCGAGTTGAAGGAGCGGCGCGCCGGCGCGGACACGGTCCCAGACTTTGGCGTGGACCGCGGTGACGAGCGCGGAGACGGGAACGCCGACGGCGGTGTTCTCCCGCAAGGCCTCGACGATGCCCGCCGCGCCGATGCCGGGGCCGGACGGCTTGGCCGGCGGCGTGATCGGAGCGGGCGGGGCAGGCTGTTCGAATTCGGCGCGCGAGCGGCGCACGAGCAGCGCGGCGGAGACCAACCCAAGGAGAGCGAGCCAGAAGGAGATTTTGCGGAAAAGCAGCATGGCGGGAAGGGCGCGGCGCGGCGGATTAAACGTGCGGTCAGTGCGGAGACGGGTGGGCAGCGGCGATGGCGGCGGGCGATTCAAGCACGCGGGTGATGGCCCCGTCCTCCATCTCGGCCATGCGGTCGGCGTAGCGGTAGATGCGCGGATCGTGCGTGACGATGACGACCACGCGGTGCGGATCGCGCGCGAAGGTGGAGATGAGCTCCATCACCTGCTGACCGCTCTGGCTGTCGAGGGCGCTGGTGGGTTCGTCGCAGATAAGGAGGGGCGGCCGGTGCACGAGCGCGCGAGCGATGGCGACGCGTTGCTGCTGGCCGCCGGAGAGTTTGCCGGGGCGCTCTTCCTCGCGGCCTCGCAGGCCGACGGAGGCGAGCAGCTCGCGCGCTCTCGCCTCCGCCTCTCGTCGGGCGCCGCCTTGGATGAGCAGCGGCACCGCGACATTTTCCCAGACGCTGAGCGTGGGGATAAGATTGAACTGCTGGAAAATGAAGCCGACGTGCCTGCGGCGAAACCGGGTGAGCTCGGACTGGCTCATTTCGGCGAGCCGGTAGCCGAGGACGTTGAGTTTTCCGGCGTCCGGCGCGAGCGTGCCGGCGAGGATGGAGAGCAGGGTGGTTTTGCCGCAGCCGGAGGGGCCGACGAGCATCATGAGCTCGCCGAGGCGCGCGTCGAAGTCCGCGCGGCGCAGGGCGACGGTGCGGGCGCCGGGCGCGCCGAACGCCTTGTCGACGCTGGACAGCCGCACGGCGAGCGGCGCGGGAAGCGGATCGTCCGGTGGAGGAAATGCGACCATGGGCGGGAGATGGTATCCGGATTTCAGTTACGGAAGACTATGGCCGGTTCCAGGCGGGCGACCTTCAGGATGCCGATCAGGGAGGCCAACGAGCAGATGAAAACCACCGCGACGAACACGCCGGCGGGAATGTGCCAGGTAAGGAGAAATGGGACCTTGCCGGAAGCGATGGCGGCGCGTCCGAGCAGCGAGACCACGAGCAGGCCGACTCCGTAGCCGATCAGCCCGACCGCGAGCGACTGGAGGACGAGCATCCGGCAGAGGGTGCCGGTGCCGGCGCCCATGGCTTTCAGGGCGCCGAGATTGCGGAGGTTTTCCAAGATGAACGAGTAGAAGGTCTGGCCGGAGATCGCGGTGCCGATGAGGAAGCCCAGCAGCACGATCGTGCCGACGTTGATCGGGATGCTCGTGTTGCGGACATACCAGCGGACCGTGGACCACATGAAGCGCTCCTGGGTGAAGGCGCCGAGGCGAGTCCCCGCCTCGATGCGCGCGGCGAGCGCCTCGGGCGACACGCCCGGCGCGGGCCCGGCCAGGATGAAGCTCAGGAGCTTGCGCTGCGCGGGGACGTATTGCGAAACGGCGCGGTCGTAGGTGGTGAAAATAAAGGGGCCGCCGGTGAAGGACCGGTGCGCGCGGCAGATGCCGACGACGCGCGCCTCGCGGTCGTTGATTTCAAAACTGTCGCCGATGCGCAGACGGCGCCCGAGCCCTTCTCCGAGACGTTCCACCCCATATTCGTCGACTATGATCGTATTGGGCAGGCGAAGATCCTCGAGCCGTCCGTCGATCATCTCGACGGGCGCGCCGATGAGCGTGGTGGCGTCGAGCCCCACGAGGGTGACGAGTTTCGAGCTTCCGTTGAGCAGGCGGGCTTGCGCGTTGCCTTGATAGACGGGCACGGCCCAAGCCACGCCGTCGACGGAGCGCACGCGGTTCACGTCCGTGTCGCGCAGGGGCTTGTTGTCGTTGACCTGCTCGACCAATGGGTCGGCGACCCAGACCGGTGCGCGTATGTTGCGCAGAGGCGCGAAGGTCCACGACATGAGTCCGCAGAAAAGCGCCGCTCCTTGCGCCATCAGAATCGTGGCGAAGGTGATGCCGCTGATGAGCATCAGGTATTTGGCGTGGTCGCCAAAGAGCATGCGAAGCGCGAGGCGGTTCATGACGGGGCGGGGGATGCGACCGGGAAAGGAGCGGGGGCCAGCAGGCCCGCCTCGGCGAAGGCGACGAGTTGACGAAGGATCGTCTCGCCATCGGTGCGGGCGCCGAGTTCACGGAGGCGGCGCTCCACGAGTTGCATCCGGCCGAAGGTGACGTTGGCGGCGCCGATCACGAAACGAGCGCGCCAGAGAAGAGTGGCTCGATCGAGATGGGGCAGGGCGCGCAGCAAGTGCGGCGTGAAGCGGGCGGCGGCGGGACCGAATTCCTCGGGGATCACCTTCTCCATGAAAGCGGGCGTCTCGACGAGATTGCGGGCCATCACGCGGACAAAGGGATGCACCTCGGCGCCTGCGGATTCGATGAGGTCGGCGATCGGACGGAAGATCACGTCGAGCAGCGTGCGCAAGGGGATGGCGGCCGACGGGCTATCGCGTTCGAGCGCCTCCAAGGCGGCGAGACGGGCGAGATTCATCGGGCGGATGCGGCGGACAAAAACGGCCCGGTAGAGCGCGTCCTTGCCGCCGAAGTGGTAGTTCACTGCGGCGAGATTGACGCGGGCCGCGCGGGTGATGGCCCGCAGGGTCGCGCCGGAATGGCCGTCGCAGGCGAAGAGCCGTTCCGCCGCGTCGAGGATGCGTTCACGGGTGTCGTCGGAAGCTGAGAGACTGCGGCGGGCGCGCGCCATGATTCAAACGCTTGTTTGAAAGCGATCGGATTGGCGAGGCCAAATCCAGCACCGCGCGCTCGTCGGCCTGGCGGCCCGGCGGACATGGCCCCGCCGCCACGCTCCCCAACGTTGCCCCCACGCCGCCCTACACACCACCGCACACCGCCATCACCACCATACACCATCATCCCCCGAGTTGTGTAACCTATTGGGTTACGCAACTCGGGGAGGCTTGCGGCGCGGAGCGAGGCGTCCCGGGCTTGCGGTGGTAGGCAGCGGAGTCTGGGGTGGCGGGCTTTTCCGCCCGATGTCCCACCGCGAACTGCCGATCTACGAACTCGAAAGCACCCTTGTCGCGGCCTTGCGCTCGCAGGGCAGGGTGGTGGTGCAGGCGCCGACGGGCTCGGGCAAATCGACGCAGATCCCGCAGATGCTGCTGGATCACGGATTTCTTGCCGAGGGGGAGGTCGTGGTGTTGCAACCGCGCCGGCTCGCGGCGCGCATGCTCGCGCGCCGCGTCGCGGAGGAGGTCGGTTGCGGGCTGGGCGAGACGGTTGGCTACCAGATCCGCCTCGAGTCGCGCATTTCGGCCAAGACCAGGGTGCGTTTCGTCACGGAGGGCATTCTTCTCCGGCAAATGTCTTTCGACGCGACGCTTCGCGGCGTGGCGGCGCTGGTTTTCGACGAGTTCCACGAGCGTCACCTTTACGGAGACATTTCGCTGGCGAGGGCCTTGCAAATCCAGGCGACGACGCGGCCCGACCTGAAGATCGTGGTGATGTCCGCCACGCTCGACGCGCAAGGGCTCGCGGAATACCTGAAGCCTTGCGAGATCCTCACTTCGCAGGGACGCAGCTTTCCGGTCGCGATCGAGTATCTGCCGAAGACGGTCAACTTCGAGAACGAGCCGGTCTGGGAGGTCGCCGCCCGCGAATGCGCGCGCGTGGCTCCGCAGACCGAGGGCGATTTTCTCGTCTTCATGCCCGGGGCCTACGAGATCGGGCGCACGGTGTCGGCGCTGGCGGAGCATCGCGCGCTAAACGGTTGCGTGGTGCTGCCGCTGCACGGCGAGTTGCCGCCCGAGGCGCAGGATCGCGCGGTGGCGCGCACGCAGAATCGCAAGATCATCGTGTCGACCAACGTCGCCGAGACCTCGCTCACGATCGATGGCGTGACCATCGTGATCGACGCCGGCCTCGCGCGTCAGGCCAAGTTCGATCCCAACCGCGGCATCAACACGCTGCTCGTGGAGAAAATCTCGCGGGCCAGCGCAGATCAGCGGGCGGGCCGCGCCGGCCGCACCGCGCCCGGACGCTGCGTGCGTCTCTGGACCGAGCGCGAGCACGCGCAGCGCGCCGCGCAGGAGCTGCCCGAGGTGCGCCGCCTCGATCTCGCCGAGGTCGTGCTCACGCTCAAGGCCAGCGGCATCGACGATGTCGCTTCTTTTCCCTGGTTGGAGAAGCCCGATCCAAAGGCGCTCGAGCGCGCCGAGATGCTGCTCTCGGACTTGGGCGCCTTGCATGAACCCGTCTCGGGCAAAGGGCCCGCGACGATCACCGAGACCGGCCGGCGCATGCTGCGCTTTCCCGTGCATCCTCGCTACGCGCGCATGTTGCTCGAGGCCGACCGCCGCGGCTGCGTGCGGTCCGTCGCGCTCATGGCCGCGCTCACGCAGGGGAGAAACTTTCTTCAGCGCGGTTTGCCCCGAGCGGTCGACGACGCCCGCGAGGATGCGCTCGGCGAGGAGACGGAGAGCGATTTTTTCCTGCTCATGCGCGCCTGGCGTTATGCCGACAAGGCCGGCTACGGTCTGGATGCCTGTCGCCGCCTCGGCATCCACGCACAGGGCGCTCGCGCGGTCGGCCCGCTTTTCGAGTCGTTCCTCGAAATCGCCGAAAAAGAAGGCCTCGACGTGAGCGAGCGCTGCGTCGACGGCGTCGAGGTGCGCAAGTGCGTGCTCGCCGGCTTCTCCGACCAGGTGGCGAAGCGTCTCGATACCGGAACCCTGCGTTGCGAGCTCGTGCATGGCCGGCGGGGTTTTCTGGCCCGCGAAAGCGCCATCCAGCGCGCGCCGTTGCTCGTCGTGGCCGAGGTGAGCGAGATCGGACGCGGCGATGGCGAGGTGAGCACGCTGCTCTCGCTCGCCACCGCCATAGAGGAGCCTTGGTTGAAGGAGCTTTTCCCGGAGGATTACCGGGACGCGCGCGGCGTCGTTTACGACACGGAGATGAAGCGGGTGATCACCCACCGCGAGCGCCGATTCCGCGATCTCGTGCTCGAGGCCAAGGTGAGCGGGGACGAAGCTCCGCTCGGCGAGGCCGCCGCGCTCCTGACGAAAGAGGTGCTGGAGGGGCGGGTGAAGATCGAGGCGTGGGACGAGTCGGTCGAGCAGTGGATCCTGCGCGTGAATCGCATGGCGGAGTGGTTCCCGGAACTGGAGGTGAATCCGCTCACCGAGGCCGACCGCGCCACCTTGATCGAGCAGATCTGCTACGGGGAGCTCGGCGCCCGCGCGGTGAAGGACAAGTCGAAGGACGAGATCATGCGCGTGCTGCGCGACTGGTTGACAAGCGAGCAACTCGCGGTGCTCGACGATTATCTGCCGGAGCGTCTCGTCATGGCCAACGGGCGTCGCGCGAAGCTCGAATACTCGAAGGACGGCCCGCCGGTCATGTCCGCGCGGATACAGGAGCTCTACGGAATCGAGGGGAAATTCACCCTCGGCCACGGCCGTGTGCCGGTGAAGATCGAGGTGCTCGCGCCCAATCACCGTCCGATTCAAGTGACCGACGACCTGACCAGCTTTTGGCGCGACATGTATCCAAAGGTGAAGGCCGAGCTCAGCCGCCGTTATCCGCGTCACGAGTGGCGCTGAAGACCGGGAGATGCAGCGGACGGGATTCCGGCGTGACTGGACATATTCAGCACCGACCAAGGTCTCCCGTTTACCAGCGCCGCGTTTACCCGTCGTTGCTCGCCCTTGATGTCGTCCATCGATGGACAGCGGAAGGGAAAGGATCAGCGTTGTTCCGGGAACTTGAAGCCGATGTAGGTGCCCGAGCTCATGCCCATGAGACCCAGCAAAGTGGCGCTGAACTCGGGCATGGTGAGCTGATTGTAGACGTTGGAAACGAACACGCCTCCGAGCGCGAGGGTCCAACCGAAGATCTGAAAGCGGTGGAAGCTGTAGCCGGCGCCGTCGGAGAGCAGATCCTGGAGAAAGCCTTTGGAGACGCCGGGGCTCGTCGTCGGAGCGAGGGCGCGAACCTCTTGGTTTAGGAGATTGAGACGCGTGCGTTGCTCGAGGAGCTGGCGGTTGAGGTTGTCGCGCGCGACGGCGTCGTCGGCGGTGGGGGCGGGCTTGGCGACGAGCGCGGCGAGCTGTGATTGCATTTCGGCGACGCCGGCTTCGAGCGCCTGTTTTTCCGCCGCGGAGGCGCCGAGGCGGCTGGCGGCGGCGCTGTCTTTGTTGGAATCGATGAGGACCTCGCCGAGAGCGGTGCTGGCGCTGATGCCCATGAGGCCGAGAAGGGATGGGGTGATGGTGTCGATGGCGTCCGTGATGAGCCAGATGACGACGTAGGCGCCAAAGGTGAGAAAAAACCAGAAGGCCATCTGCGTGCGCCCGAGGTTGTAAGGTTTGCGCTGGCCGCGTGCGGCGGGCGCGGGGCCGGAGTCGCGAATGATATCGGTGCCGCGGGCGAGCCAGATGAAGCCGCCGAAAAGAGCGGCAACGACTCCGAGGGAAATCCAGCCGTAGGGGGGCGAAATGACGGTGAGGACGGGACTGCGTTCACCGGTGAGCGTGGTCTCGAAGGGAGACTGGTTTTCGGGACCGACGCTGAAGGTGACGGGTCTGGAGAGGCCGTCGGGAGCGCCTAGCAAATCGATCCAGACATCCCGGTTGGTCGGATGGATTTGAAGCTGGAAGTGCACGTGTCCGATACTGGAGTGGACTTCGGAGGGGTAATTGCCGCGCAGCGCTCGACCATTCAAGTAGGGGACCAAGCGGGTGCCGTCGTGACCGGCGGCGGTCCATGCTTCGAGACCGGAAATTTGGACGCGAATATCATAGCCGAGCTCGAGTTGACCGTCGATAGCCTCGACCCGTGGAGGAGGAATTACGGACGGCGTTGGTTGGCCGAAGCCCATGCTGATGAAGAGCCAGAGCGCCAAAAACGGCGCCGATAGAATGTGGGGTTTGTTCGGAGGGCGAACGGGAAAGGCGTGCATAAACAGGGGGCTGCGCGAGGCGGGACCCACGAGGCGCGAGAGAGCCTTGAAACATGGAACCCTGAGCTCGCCTTCCATTGGCGACATGGCGGGGCATGGTCCGCAAGATTTTGCCTGCGCGTATGACGGGGCTCTGTGTTTTATGGCAGCGTCCGTCGATCCACCCGCGAAAAAATTATCCCGCCTGGCGGTGGTTAACGCGGATGCACTCCTGGTGGCCGGATGTGATCAGGCGCCGAAGAGGCGGGCGAAGTTTTCGGCGATACGGGCGATGAGCGCGGCGGACTCTTCGCCGCGGATCGCCGCAAGGCCTGCGTAGGCGGCTTCGATGTTGCCGGGATGGTTGACGGGCGCTCCGTCGCGGGCGGGAGGCAGCTTGTGCGTCCGCCAAGCTTGCGGAGGGATCATCGCCGGCGCGTCGGTTTCGCAGAGAAGACGATCGGCGGGGATCCGTTTGAAAACCTCCCTCTGCCGCTCTTTGCGCGGATCGAGGAGGGACGGATTAAAGGAAAAGTAGGCGCCCAGATCGGCGTAGGCGGGAACCATGTCCGCGGGACCGGCAAAGGCATGGAGGAGAAAACCGCGCGCGGGTCGCGGCTGTGTGCGTAGAAGCGGCAAAAGATCCTCGTGGGCGCGCAGGCAGTGGATCGTGGTGGCGCGGTTTTTTGCTGCGGCCAGCGCGAGTTGGGGCAGGAACACTTCGACCTGCTCCGGCATGGATGCGCGTCGCACGCCTGCGAGCCGTGGGTCGTCGACCCGGGCGCTTTCGATCATCCAACGATCCAAGCCGATCTCGCCGACCGTCGCGCGCGGCTCGGCCTCAAGCCGGCGGGCCCGGTGATCGATCCAGTCGGCGGGGCGGGGTGAGCCGGCGTCCCAAGGGTGGATCCCATAAGCCGGGCGCACGAACCCGAAGCGAGCGGCCAGAGCCTCGACGCGAGGCCAGTCCGAGGGATGCGTGCCATTCACGACCATGCATCCGCCTGTCGTGGCCGTCGCCGGCCAAGCCTCGGCGACGCGGGGCAGGTGTTGCTCAAGGGCCTCGTCTTGAAGGTGGTTGTGAGCGTCGTGTAACATTCGCCGACTCTACGCCTCCGGACTCGGCTGAAAAGCCGCGCCCGTTCTTAATAAGGAAAAAACGCCGCCATTCATGTCTCAAAATTCTTTTACACCTTCCGGTTCCTCGCAGAAGGTCGGAAAAATGAAGCCGTCCATCGTTTGGCTGGTGCGTCTCGGCATCGATCAGGAGATTTTTTCCCTCAAGACCGCCCTGACGGTCCGTTTCAAGCTCGGTGAGGACGCCGATCTTATCGATTTCGCCCAAGAGCTCGTCGATGCGCGGCATGTGCCTGAGGACAAGATCGAGCTCCTCGAGCGGGTCGCCGGGATAGCCCACTCCAAAGGGCAGGCGGGGCCTCCTGCGGACGATCCCTTTGCGGAAGCCAAGGGAACCAATCACCCGATGCCGCGGCCGA
>CBIHRE010000052.1:0-15310 GCA_966212385.1 uncultured Akkermansia sp.
TCTACGACCGTCTCTCCGGCCTTCTCGTCGCCACCGCCCGTCGCATGCTCGGCGACACGGCCGAGGCCGAGGACCTGGTCCACGACGTCTTCGTCTCCATCTGGGAAAACGCCGCCGCCTTCGATCCCTCGCGCGGCACGCCCGTCGCCTGGGCGCTCACCCTCGTCCGCAATCGCGCCATCGACCGGATTCGTTCCCGGGTCCGTCGCGGCGAACTTCTCGCGGCCTCCACCCCGTCCGACTTGGGTTACCACGAGCCCGCCGGCGACACGGCCCCGCTCGCCGCCGATCTCGCCGAGCGCGCCCACCTCGTCCGCGCCGCCCTGTCCGACCTTCCCGCCGAACAACGCCGCGCCCTCGAGCTCGCGTTCTTCACCGGCCTTACCCACGAACAAATCGCCCGCCGTCTCGATTCCCCGCTCGGCACCATCAAGGCCCGCATCCGCCGCGGCCTTCTCGCGCTCCGCGATCGCGTCGCCCCCCGCCTATGATCGACGAGACCACCCAAGATCTCGCGGCGCTCCACGCCCTCGACCTGCTCGAAGAGCCGGACCGTTCCGTCTTCGAGCGCCGCCTCGCCTCCGAGCCCGAATTGCGCCGCCTCGTCGATCAACTTCGCGAGACCGCCGCCGCCCCGGCCTTGGCCGACACGCCGCGCGCGCCCTCCCCCGCCCTCCGCGCCCGCGTGCTCGCCTCCGTCGCCACCCGCGCCGCTTCGGTCGAGAAAACGGCGGCCGCCTCCGCCAAACCGATTCCCTTCCCCGCCTGGCTCGGCTGGACCTCGCTCGCGACCGCCGCGGCCCTCGCCCTCATCGCCTTCACCCTCCGCCTCGGGCAATCTCAGCTCGCCACCCGGGCGCGTCTCGCCGAGGACTCCGTCCGACTCTCCGCCGCCGAGCTTCGCGCCACGCAAAACCAGCTCGCGGCCGAACGCATCCTCGCCGCCGCGCAAACCAATCAGTGGCGCCTCGCCGACGCCGAGGCCGCGCGTTTGCGCGACGAATTGGCGACCACGCACAAAACCGCCCTCGCCCGCATCTCCGAGCTGGAATCGCTCAATCGCATCGCGGAGCTCCGCATCGCGTCTCTCGCCGCCCAGGCCGGCCAACCCGCGGGCGCCCTTGGCGTGGCCGTGTGGGATCCCGTTTCCCAACGCGGCGTGTTGACCGTGTCCAAGCTCCCGGCCCTCGCCACCGATCGCGATTATCAACTCTGGGTCGTGGATCCGCAGTATCCCACTCCGGTGGATGGCGGTGTCTTCAGCGTCGACCCCGCGACCGGAGAAGCGCGCCTCGTCTTCAAAGCCGACAAGCCCGTCTCCACCGTCGCCGCCTTCGCCGTCTCGCTCGAACGCAAGGGCGGCGTCCCCATCGCCGAAGGCCCCATGGTCTTGGTCGGTAAATAAGGCCGCCCCCTCGGCGATCCCCGGTCGCCCATTATCCGGCCTCCGCCTTCCGTCCTCCGGTTCCCCGTCTTCCGGTCCTCCAGTCTCCGATCCTCCAGCCTCCGCGTCTCCATCCCCGGCCCTCCGATCCTCCGTCTTCCGGTCCTCCGTCCTCCGGTTCTCCGGTCCTCCGTCCTTCCGCCCGCCGATGCACACCAGCATCGCGCCGCGGAAAACATTCTGGACGCCTCTTTTCCCGCGCCCAGCCTCGTCCCCTCTATGGTCATCAAACCCAAAGTCCGTGGCTTCGTCTGCGTCACCGCCCACCCCGCCGGCTGCGCCGCGCATGTCCAGGAACAGATCGCCTACGTGAAGTCCAAGGGCCCCCTCGCCAAAGGCCCCAAGAAGGTCCTCGTGATCGGCGCCTCCACCGGCTACGGCCTCGCCTCCCGCATCTCCGCCGCCTTCGGCTCCGGCGCCGCCACCATCGGCGTGTTTTTCGAGCGCCCCTCCGAGCCCGACAAGCCCGCCACCCCCGGCTGGTATAACTCCGCCGCCTTCACCGCCGAGGCCAAGAAAGCCGGCCTCTACGCCAAGAACTTCAACGGCGACGCCTTCTCCGACCAGCTCAAGACCGAGGTCCTCGCCGCCATCAAGGCCGACCTCGGCCAGGTCGACCTCGTCGTCTACTCCCTCGCCTCCCCGCGCCGCACCCACCCCAAGACCGGCGTCACCCACAAGTCCGTCCTCAAGCCCGTCGGCCAGACCTACACCAACAAGACCGTCGACACCGACAAAGGCATCGTCTCCTCCGTCACCATCGAGCCCGCCAACGAGGCCGAGATCGCCGACACCACCGCCGTCATGGGCGGCGAAGACTGGGAGCTGTGGATCAACGCCCTCGACGAGGCCAAGCTCCTCGCCCCCGGCGCCACCTCCGTCGCTTACTCCTACATCGGGCCCGAGCTCACCTGGCCCATCTACAAAAACGGCACCATCGGCCTCGCCAAAAACGACCTCGAGCGCGCCGCCAAGTCGATCAACGCCACCCTCAAGCTCAACGGCTACGGCCGCGCCTTCATCTCGGTCAACAAGGCCCTCGTCACCCAGGCCTCGTCCGCGATCCCGGTCGTGCCCCTCTACATTTCGATGCTCTACAAGGTCATGAAGGCCAAGGGGAACCACGAGGGCTGCATCGAGCAGATCGACCGCCTCTTCCGCACCCAGATGTATGGCGGCGACGGCCTCCTCTTCGACGACGCCGGCCGCGTCCGCATCGACGACTGGGAAATGCAGCCCGACATCCAGGCCGCCGTCGCCAAGATCTGGCCCGAGGTCACCACCGAAAACCTCGCCGCCCTCACCGACATCGCCGGCTATCGCGCCGAGTTCCTCAAGCTCTTCGGCTTCGGCATCCCCGGCATCGACTACGACGCGGACATCAATCCCCACATCGAACTCGGCGGCTGAGCCACTCGACGCACTTCTCGCGCCCTTCCTCCCAAACGCCCGGCCTTCGCAGGCCGGGCGTTTGTTATTTCCATCGACCGCATGGCGACTTGCCGGAATACTAAAGGTCCCCTTACCCCGTGCGCGCCAAGCACCTCCTTTCCCTCTGCACACTGCTGGCCTCCGCCGCCTCCGCCCAAGTTTATATTGGAGACGTCGTTTTCGGCCCGAATCCAGTCGGCCCCGGAAAGGCGACCGGGCTCACGTCGTTCTCCGGTGGCGGAAAGGGCGCCTGCGGCTTTTCGTTTCAGAGCATCGACAGCGGCGGCCTCGCCACGCGAATCGGAGCGATCAACATCGCGGAGCTCTACTCTCTTTTCGTGGTCGCCGAAGGGACCGCCTTCGATGCCGCCTATGTCTCGGGCCACTCCGCAGTCGTGAACAACTCCGGCACGCTTCCTCCCTCCACGCTCCCCTATGAAGTCCAGACCGTTCTCTTCGCCTACTGGGATGATCGCGCCACCTTTGGCGGCACAGGCGCCTGGGGTGAAGTGGACGGCTCCGATCTCTTCGGTTGGATGCGCATCGCCTTCTCGACCGGAACCGACCCGCAAACGGAGCAAACCATCGTGCAATGGACTCTTCTCGATAGCGCCACCGCCAAGGGAGGCGGCATCGTCGCCGGAACATACACTCAGATTCCCGAACCGGCCGCCGCATCGCTCCTGCTCGGCCTCGCAGCTTTCGTCACGACGAATCGGCGTCGCTCGCTCCGCGCCGACAGAGGCCGCTGACTATCCACCGAGGCGCTCTCACTGACAGCTCCTCGCTGATCCCCGGGCTGACGTTCACCGCCCCAGCCAGCCCCCGCCACTCCGGCGCTTTTTACGTCCAGAAAAAGCGTTGTGCGCCGATAGGAGGGCGATGGCCTCTTGGTTTCAAAAACTTTGCCACCGCTTCCTTCCCACCAAGGGAATCGCGTGGGCGGCGAGCGGTGTCGTCGCCTGCGCCGCTCCGCCGGCCATCTTGCCTTGCGCTCGGGCCACGCCGAAACCCGGGCCGCAGCCGCCCGTCGAAGACACCCTCGCCGCCGTCCTGCGCTGCTCCGCCCCTACCCTTCACGCCGCGAAGGCGACCGACGATGAATCTCCCTCGCCCTTGGAACGCGAAGAGATCCGCGAACGCCTGCGCAACCTGAAGCAGATCCCCGCCCTCCGCTCCCTCGCCCAGCGATTCAGCATCTCGATGCGCCGCGACGGCCTCATCGTCCCGGACGTCGTCGAGGCCGTGCGCCACGATCCCGCGCTGTGCGTCCGGCTGCTTCAACTCGCCAACTCCGCCGCCGTCGGATCCCGCGAGCCCGTGTCCGACCTCACCACCGCCGTCCAGCTCCTCGGCGTCAGTCGTGTCCGTTTTCTGTCCTCCGCCATTCTCCTTCAGCGGGACGGCGACGCGCTTGGCGGCGACTTCGACTGGAAGCACCTCTGGGTCCACGCCTTCGCCACCGCCGTCCTCGCCGAGCGCCTCGACGCCTGGACCGGCCGTCGCGCCGACGATTCCCTCGCCGCCTGCGCCGTCCTTCACGACATCGGCAAAATCGCCCTCTCCGTCGTCGCGCCCGACGCCTACCGTGCGATCCTGCTCGAAGCCTGGCGAGGCCGCTGCTCCCTACCCGCGCTCGAGCTTGCCCATATCGGGATCGACCACCGTGAAGCCGGCGGTCTCTTCGCCAAGGCCGCCGGATTGCCGCCCGCTGTGCTGGATGCCATCGCCCACCACGACGCCCCGGCCTTCGCCTCTTCCAGCCACCAGAGCGTCGTCGCGCTGGTCGGCGTCGCCAACCAGTGGGCCAAACTCCGCGGCCTCGGCTTCAGTGGCGACGGCCTCGCGCTTGAACAGGACCTCTGGGAAACCCCCGCATGGGCCGCCTGGATTCGCACGCTCCCGACCGCGCCCGATCCCCTGCTTTTCGCCGAAAACGAGGCCGCATGGATCGACGAGGCCAAGACCGTCCTTAAAATTTTCCGCGCCTGATCAACCCGAGTGCCGCTCGTTCGGATCAGGGTGGACGGGCGGTCCCTCCGCCCGTTTGGGGCCCTAGCGCGGCGGGCACCGAGACGCGCCCGCCTTCCAGTCCGGAAGACGGTCTCAATTAACCAAGCGGCTGGTGTAATACCGCACATAATCGATCTCGAAGCGGTGCGGAAACAAGGTCTCGTCGACGCCCTTTTGCCCGCCCCAGCTACCACCGATGGCAAGATTGAACAAGAGGTAGTGCGGCTTCGCGAAAGGCCACACCGCAGGGTCGTCCGACTCCTTTCGATAAACGAAATACAGCGTGTCATCGTAGAAAAACTCCAGCCGGTCCTCGCTCCACTCCACCGCATACACGTGGAAGTCCGCCCACGGCGCCTCGACCTCGATGCCGCGCCCTTTTCCGGTGCGTTTCACATGATTGTAGGCCGCGCAGTGGACGTTCGCGTGAATCTTTCTCGGCTCGAAACCCACGTTCTCCATCACATCGATCTCCCCGCAGGCCGGCCATCCGCCGCCGCTCTTGTCCTCGCCCAACATCCAGATCGCCGGCCAGGTTCCCGACCCCGTCGGGATCTTCGCCCGCACCTCGATCCGTCCGTATAAAAACGACCTCGTCCCCTTCGTCGTGAGGCTCGCCGAGGTGATCGGCTTTCCCTCCCATTCGTCCCTTCGCGCCTCGATCACCAACACGCCCTTTTCAAGCCGCGCGTTTTCGCTGCGTCGCGTGTAATACTGCGCCTCCTTGTTGCGCACGTAACCGAGCTCCGGCTTCCACACGGCCGGATCCGGCGCACCCTCGCGCTCAAACTCGTCCGCCCACACCAGCACCCACTTCGCCGGATCGAACTTCACCGTCTCCGACTGCGAATCCGATTTCCCTGCCAACCCCTCGGCGACCGCCGCGCCACCGCCGAGCAGAAACAACGCCGCCATTCCTCGCAGGTATCCGGAAAGCATCCCCCGACGAACCAAGTTTCCGCCCCGCCTGCAACCTCTCCACCGCTCGCGGCTATTAGCCGCCCATCGACACCCGCCGCGGTCGCCTCAAAAGCGACTGCTCTTCAATCCAAGGAAATGCCATTGGCTATTTCCATTAGCGGTTAAATCCCCTCCGAATCTCCGCCGTTCCAATGCGCCTCGTCGTCCAACGCGTCACCTCCGCCTCCGTCACCATTTCCGGCCGCGAAGTCGGCGCCATCGACCGCGGCCTGCTCATCCTTCTCGGTATCGAACGCGGCGATACGCCGGAAGCCGGCGCCTGGCTCGCCCGCAAGCTCGCCACCGCGCGCCTCTTTCCCGACGACTCCGGCAAACTCAACCGCGACATCCGCGAGATCGACGGACGCGCCCTCGTCGTCAGCCAATTCACGCTCTTCGGCACGCTCGATAAAGGCACGCGTCCGGATTTTCACCGCGCCGCCCCGCCCGACGCCGCTCGCGCCCTCTACGAGACCTTCCTCGGCCAGCTCGAAGGCGAACTCCACGAGCCCGTCGCCCGCGGCGAATTCGGCGCCGACATGCAGGTCGCCCTCGTCAACGACGGCCCCGTCACCCTCGTCCTCGACTCGCCAAAGCCCTCAAGCCATTGACCACGGATCACACGGATTCTCACGGATAATACCAATGGATGGTTGCTTCCAGATTTTGGTGGACGGGCGGGTCCCGCCGCCCGTGGCTCGATATCCAAGCAGCGGGCGCGGGGACGCGCCCGCCCACCCCGAAACTCAAAGTCTAAATTCACCAAGCCGCTAGTATAAGGCGCAGCCCTCGGCCCTGCCTGACATCCGCGCCCATCCGCGTAATCCGCCGTTGATAAAAGCTTCAGGCCCCCTCCCCGGCCTCACGCCGCGTCGTAGATTTGCACGCGCTCCCAGTAGGGTTTGAAGCGCTCGACGAAGGCCTTGTGCACCGGGTCGACCTGATAGGCGTCGTGAGCCGCCACGTCCTTGAAAATCGCGGTGATCGCAAACGTGTAGCTCGCGTCCACCACCGGCCGCGGCGGGATCGGCGCCGGCGTGCCGACATGCAGCTCCGTCACGCTCTTGATCGGGCACAGCGACTCGAGCCCCTCCTTGCGAAACTCCTCGCGCTGGGCGGGCGTGAGATCTTTGCGAAGCCAGAAGACGACGGTGTGAACGAGCATGGTGGGAGAAAAGGAGAACCGAGATCGCGGCATCCTTCCGCTTCTTTTCAAACCGAATCTCGGGCGCCAAACACCCAATGCCCGGCGCGATATCGCCACAAAAGGCTCATAAGCCACAAAAGGGGCTCCTTGGCTTTTGCTCCTTCTGCGCCTTTTGCGCCCATCTCCTCATCCCACAAAACTCTTTTCAGATCCGGCTCCCTGCTCTTAGCTCGCAGTCCCTGCGCCCCCGTCTCCTTTCCTCCGATCCTCCGTCCCCCGCCCTCCGGCCTTCCGTCCTCCGATCCTCCGTCCTCCGGTCCTCCATCCTCCGATTTTCCGTCTCTCGGCTCTCCTCGCTCCAAGCTCCCTGCTCCACGCTCTCCATGCCCACCCCCGTCAACATCCAGCTCATCGGCCCCGAAGTGGCCATCGCTTGGGACGACGGCGCGGAGACCTACTTCACCGGCGAGGAGCTGCGCGCTGCTTCCCCCAGCGCCGAAAACATGGGCGAGCAAGACATCCTCGGAAACAAATACGGCGGCGACGGCCCCAAACAATTTCCCGGCGTAACCGTCCTCGGCTGGGAACAGGTCGGCAACTACGCCATCCGTTTCGATTTCAGCGACCGGCACCGCACCGGCCTTTTCAGCTACGCCTACCTGCGCGAGCTCGCCGCGCGACATCGCTAGGGGCTGTGGCATGGGCGTCCCGCCCATGTTCGCCGCACGACGGCGCGGCCCCCGTCCACCTCGCATATTTTGCCCTTCACGCCCCGCACAAAGGCGGCCCGGCGTTTTTCGTTCGGCATTGGTCGTCAGTCCCTCGTCCATTTTCCACATGTCTTCTTTTCCCGCCCGCACCACCCTTCCGGAAATCGAGCTCGGCTCGACCCTCCAGCCCAAGTTCGGCCCCGACGGCCTCATCCCCTGCATCGCACAGGATGTCTCCACCGGCCAGGTCCTCATGTTCGCGTTCATGAACGCCGAGTCCCTCGCCCACACGCTCAAGACCAAAAAAGCCACCTACTGGAGCCGTTCCCGCAACAAGCTCTGGTGCAAAGGCGAGGAGTCCGGCAACGTGCAATGGGTGAAGGAACTCTACACCGACTGCGACCAAGACGTGCTTCTCATCAAGGTCGAGCAAACCGGCGCGGCCAACGCCTCCTGCCACAACGGCTACAAGAGCTGTTTCTACCGCAAGCTCGAGGATCTCGACGGCTCCGACTTCAAGCTGGCCTTCACCAGCCAGCCCCTCTTCGACCCCGCCACGGTCTACAAGAAGAAGTAGCCGGCCCAAACCCGGAGGGCCGGAGACCGGAAAACCGGAAGATCGGATGACCGGAAACCCGGCGCCAGATCCCGAGCCAGGCGCCCATTCGTCAAGCTTCCGCCCCGTGGCTCCTCCGGGCTCCGGTCCTCCGGCCTTCCGGCCTCCGTCCTCTAGGCCACCGGCCTCCGTCCTTCGCCGTTACTCCGACTTGCGCCAGTGCGCGAGCTGCGGCCGATCAATCTCATAGACGGTCGGCAAGGCGGCGGGGCGGAAGAAAAACACCAGCGACGCCGGTCGCTCTTTGTCGATTTTCAAAGGTGCCGCCTGACGCCCCGGAAAACCCGGGGTAAGGGTCTCCGCAGGTTGATTATAAGTCACCCACTCCGCGGTCGGACGCGAAGGAGATTGCACGCAGTAGACGTTGCCCGCCCGGGTGCGCAGGAAAAATTCCAATGTGTCGCCCAGCTTTCCCGTCCGTAAACGGCGGAGCGGATCCGGATCGTCGGCTCGCAACGCCGAAGCCCCGGCCTCCGGCAGCGAACGGTAGGCAAATCCCATCACCAAACCACGCTCCCACGGCGCCCAATCGTCCGGCAGGGGCAACTCTGCGCGCGCGGGCCGCATTGGCTCGGGAGGCAATGCCGAGACATGGAAGCGCCAGCGCGTGGGCGTCTCCTCCACCACCACGCCCGGGGTCACGAGCCACCGGCCCTGAGCAGCCACCTGCGCCTCTTCCTCGGCCTGTTCCCTGAGGAGCCAATCGCAATTGCCCGAAGCCGTATTCGCCGGAAAGACAAAGGAACGAGCGTCGGCCGACACCATCCCTGAAGGATGCGGATACAGACGCGTGGCCCAACGAGAGCGGGTCCGCGCGCCCCCGCTTTGCACTTCGGCCACCAAAGAAAGCTCGTTGGCCCTAAACGCGCCGTCCGGGACACTTAACGCGACATCCACCTCCCGGCGGTCGCCAGGTTCCAATTTCAGCCGAAGCGGCGTCTGGTCCTCTCCGCTTGCCGGCCTCATGCCTCGCGGCCAAGCGAGAGCAATCTCCGCCGTTTCGGTTCCAAAGTGGTAGAAGACCAACTTCGCCGTTCCACTCCGCGTTCCGCCAGCCGCCCCCTTCACGTCACTATCCAACACGTATCCACAAAAGGACTTCACCGCCTGCATGCCTTCGCCGGCGACAAGATCCATTACGACAGGTGAAGGCGCCTCGGTGCGCACCAACCAGTCGCCGCGATCACGAACATATCGCCGTTCAGCGCGGCCCCTGGGCCCGATCCGGACAAATTCAGGCGGCACCCTCCGTCCCGCCCGATCCATCATCCACGCCATGGCGGGCGAGGCCTCGTTGCCGCCGATTTTCTCGCCGATACGGGTCATCCATTTCTCGGGGCCCTCCGCCCCGAAATCAGCCGGCGAGAAGCCAAGGCCTCCGGCATGGAAAACCTCGCCGATAAGATCCCGCCCGACCTCCGCCTCCCCGCTCTGTTCATCATCTGGCGCTCCGCTGTTCCGGCCTTCCGGCCCTTGGTCACCCGGGGTTACGCCTTTCACTCCTTTGCCCGGGCCATCATCCACGCGGAACCCAAAATGCGCCTCGCGTTTCTCGTCCGCCGGCATGGTAAGCCCGAACTCCTTTGCTCCGTATTCGAAATAAGGCGGCAGGTAAAAAGCCATCGGCGCATGCACCCCGAGGCGCTCGTTCTGCAGCGTCACATCCCGGTAATAACGCCATTGCCGGATTCGCCCCTCCACGGTCTGCGCCGCATAGCCATCAAGCCGCGGATAACCCCATTCGGTTACGAACAGAGGCATCCGCCGAAGCGCCGGCGCGTCGGCGACCGGAAGTCGGAAACCCGAAACGGAGCTGCGGCGGGAAACTCCAAAGCCGGATGTCCGGTTTCGTGCCGCCCGCCCTTCCTCGGCCTCGTTTTCCTGCAAGGCGTCACGCAAGCGCAGGACCGCCCCGGAGTAATCATTTGAAAATCCGTAGTAATGCAGGTTGGCGCCTTCGGTGTAGGCGAGAAAGCCGTTGGCTCGTAATTGCTCCAAGTAAGGCCCGGGGGGCAGCACCAAAGGCGGCATCACGATCAGGGAGCGCTCCCGGCCGAGCGTCTGGCCGGGCATGGTGCCGTCGACCGTGCTTTCTACCAAAACTCCTGTCTCCGCGCCCTGTGCCGCGCGCCGTCCTGCGGCGAGCCCGAGCGCTATTGCCTTGTAAAAGGCGGCGAAGACATCGGCGTTGTCGGCAAAGAACCCCGCATCGGGCTCGTTCTCGATCTCCCATGCGTCGACCAGATCGCCGT
The DNA here is from genome assembly GCA_966212385.1 of uncultured Akkermansia sp. Classification (GTDB taxonomy): domain Bacteria; phylum Verrucomicrobiota; class Verrucomicrobiia; order Opitutales; family Opitutaceae; genus IMCC26134_A. The sequence goes on from CBIHRE010000052.1 coordinate 10,574, forward strand.
AAGTCCGCCCAAAAGCATAGCCCCGCCGGTAGGCCCCGCGCAGGTCCAAAGGACTACGGTTTCCACCTGCCTCGCCCGAGCGTGCACCGGAAGGCCATACCCGCTCCCAGCGCAGGTAACACACGGTTTGATAGTTCGCGCCCCTCAATCGATCAAGAGCTTCTCGCATCGCATCAATTTTTTCGTTCGCAGCGCTAACGACATCAGCATCGCCCCAAACCGGAGCATGAACGAAACCTCGAATCCTGAGCCATTCACCAATCGGAGCCGGATGCAAGTCGTCCCTGGATCCTAGGCGTCTCACCAGCTCGGTCGGATTGGCACCGGAGTCGAAGCCAGTTCCACCCGCGGCCCAGAGGCCAGCGGTCAGGAGCACGGTTGCAAAAACTGTGGCACGGAGCATAAATCACGACCGGCTTAGTGAAGTCCTGCCTCCGCTACCCGCAATCGCTAAGCGATCCCGCCACGCGCAAATCGCAACCAAGATTGACCAAGCCCTCATAGACGGACTCCAATCCTAGCAAACCACCAAAAACCCAGTGAAACCGTCCCCCCGCCTGACGCCTACGAACGGCAAAGTTGTCGAAGCCTTCCGCGGAGAGGTGAGAGCCACCATGCCCCTACATCCGCAGGAGCTCGCGTTGGTAGTCGTTGTTTGTGTGCACCTTTGTTTTCTTCCTTGGGCGCTGGGCGCACGCACGGCTTGGGCACAGATTATCTCGCTTCTACTCGGCATCACCGCCTTTATAATTGGTCTTTGGCCGCGGCATTACCGTGGCGAATTGGCGCCTCAAGGTGCCTTCATCCTACATCCGTGGTCGCGCCTGATGAAGTTTCCGATCTTCTGGCTCGGCCTTCTGCTCTTCGGATATGTCACCTGCCAAGGTCTGAACCCGGCCTACTTACGCGCCACAGCGGGTCCGTATTGGTTACTCGCCCCACTAAAGCATGTTGAGTGGCTGCCAAGCGGTATCGACGCGGAATTTGGCGAAACAAACGCGTGGAGAGTTCTTGTGACGTGGGGAGGCGCATGGACATTGGCCTGCGCCCTGTGGGGAGGCGTTACCCGCCGCCAGACAGTCCACGTAATCATCACCGTCTTCGTCATCAATGCCGGGCTGCTCGCGCTTCTAGGCATTCTTCAAAAGGTGACAGCCGCCAAGGGAGTATTCTGGCTTATAAAGGATGCCCCCAGCTACTTCACCGCCACCTTTTACTATAAAAATCACGCGGGGGCCTACTTCAACATAACCGTAGCCGCCTCCTTGGCGCTGATGTCGTGGCACTATATCAGGTCGCTGCGACATCTTGACCGGAGCAGTCCAGCTCCCGTATATGCATTTATTAGCATCGTAATCGCCGTGGCCGTGCCGCTGAGCAACTCCCGGACGGCAACCGTCTTACTCGCGGGCTACGTGGTGACCGCCGGGATAATATTATTACTTTGGCGCTTGCGAGTGAACAGCCAAGGCACCTCTCATCTCGCCACCGGACTTACGCTAGCCGGCGCGCTTGGAAGTCTTTGGATTGCCGCTTGGTTCCTCAATTTAGACAAAAGCATTGACCAGATCAGGCATGTCGTAAGCGATAAGGGCCAAAAAATGCACTGGGAACCGCGTGTTTTGGCGCGACAAGCGACCATGGACTTGTTTACGGCGGAACCAATCACAGGATGGGGGGCTGGAAGTTTCCGACATGTGTTTCCGTTTGTTCAAAGGAACTACGGCCCGATCTATTTCAACGAAGGAGAAAAACGGGTCTTCAAATGGGATCATACACACAATGATTATGTAGAGATCCTTGCGGAACTGGGCGTGGTCGGTGCCGCATTCCCACTACTCATGCTTCTCTGGGCTCTAACCCGAGTGTTCCGATTCCAAACCCTCAAAAACCCCGCGTATTCAATTCTGGCAGTAGGAATCCTGCTCCCACTCGCCCACTCTTGGGTGGACTTTCCGTTGGCCAACCCGGCCATATTAACCAGCCTATGCGCGCTAATAATAGTTCTTGTCAGATGGATCGAAATGGAGGGAACCAAGTGAGCACACGGAAACCTACCATATTTTTGGTTATGGCGATGACGCTGCTAACCGGAGCCATATCACTGGCAGTATACGGAAGCCTCAAGGTGCGTGAGCCCACATTCACCCAGAGCGTTCGCGAGATACTTCCCGCCGCACCTGAGGGGTGGCGACTGCAAGAGAAAGAGATCGCAAGCAGCCCTGAAATGAAAGAGGCCGTCGGAGAACTGCTTAATTTCAACGACGGAACACTCGCCGACTATCTGGGGCCCGCAGGGGAAAGAATTTCGGTCTATATAGCTTATTGGCGGCCCGGCAAAATGTCTCACCGGTTGGTCGCCGGCCACACTCCCGATGTTTGCTGGCCAGGCAACGGGTGGCGCAAAGCTGAGGGCTCTCGCCTGCCAGCCAAGCGCCTCCCTAACGGGAAATCGGTTCCGCCAGGCGAAGCTCGAGTATTTATGATCGGGAACGACAAAGAATACGTTTGGTATTGGCATGTAGTGGGATCGAAGTCGCTCTCATACCAATCCGATAGCAGCCCGCCCTGGCATGCGGCCATTACCGATCTCTTCAAGAAGGGGCTCAACCAGCGGGAAGAACAATTTTTCATCCGGGTATCTGCATCAACCGATCTCGCAAAATTTATGGAAGGCCCAATCCTACCCAATCTACTCGGCGACTTTCCCTGGCAATCAACCGAACCGCACAATCAGTAAGCGCTCTCAGGCGGACTAACCACATGCCAAGCGGTGGTTACTATTATGCGCACATCGAGCCAGATTGACCAGCGAGATACATAATAGAGATCCCAATAAACTCGGCGGTGGAGTTTGTGGGGTTCCGTAATCTCCCCCCTGTAACCACGAATCTGCGCTAAGCCGGTGATCCCCGGCTTGACAAATGCGCGCCCGTGATAAGTGCGGGTTATCTTACTAAACTCTTCGTCATGCTTAGGTAGATGCGGACGGGGCCCCACGATGCTCATGTCGCCCCGAAGCACGTTGAAGAACTGAGGGAATTCATCCAAGCTTGTCTTCCGCATCACCTTACCAAAAGGAAAGACGCGAGAGTCACCCGAAGTCGCCTGTTTATTGATATCATGATCCACCGCATACATGGAGCGGAACTTGAACATATTGAAAGGTTTCCGGTTTTGCCCGCCCCTAGGGCGGTTAAAAAAAAGAGGCCCTGGGGCTTGAATCCGCTGCATCACCGCCACGAGTAAACAAAGAACCGGTAAAACAATAAGGCACACCGGTAGTGATATTGCGACATCCAACGCCCGCTTGGCAGCTCGATTTATAGGATCCTCAAGAGGCTCGGTCTGCATCACTAGAAAATGACGCCCCCCCTCCTCCACCGGAATCATTTCGCGAGCAAAACGTGCGGAATAATTATTGTGGATGAGGAAGCGCACGCCCTCCTGCTCACAAACCTCGACTATTTTCTCTATCTCCTCGTTCGGCAAATGCCAGTCAAGCAAGACAACCTGCGCCACCGCGCGCTCTCGCAACACCTCCTCAATCTCACTCATTTTACCCAAGTAAGGTGCGACCGCCCGTTCCCCCCGGGACGGCTCAACGTCGGACAAAAGGCCAACAGGCTTGATACCAATATGGCCACGCGAACTTATCCATGAATCCAGATCATCTAAACTTTCTCCGCTTCCCACGAAAACAGTGGGTAATTTGTTCCTCGCTGGAAAAAGGAGCTTAGCGAGGCCTGCGGGCAAATGGGAATGAAGGTAAGACAAAAAAATGAACGCTAAAACGAGATAAGACCCAAGAAATAGACGGCTCATTCCTTGGTCTTTTAAAGCAAAAACAACAGTGAAAATAGCAGCCGCCACATAAGCTATTTGCTCGAAAGCAAGGGCAAACGCTCCTGCCGAGCTCATCACGTGGAGGGTGCCGCTGACTTTGCGTATTGCGCTTGAACTAGCCATCATCGCAAGGAACACCGCGACACAGTAGGGCAACAAGCTCACCTCTTCATTCAGCGCAAGGGGAAGGTAAGGAACCAGCAGCGCGTAAACCGGTAACAGCGCCACCACGAAACCGCAAACCACTGCGGAATGAAGTGTGACTAAACCACGTTGACGATAGGCAAACATATTTACAGCAAAAACCGATGTATAGTTATTTATCAGGCAGAGACCTACAGTCCAGATCGCCAACGTTGGCCAATCTGCCTCGCGGGATTGCCCGCATAAATGTAGCAAGGCTCCGCGTCATGAAGCAGCACACTTCCCGCCGTCACGATCGCCTCCCTACCGACGGAAACCCCCGGAGCAATGAACGATTGAGCCCCAACCCACGCCCCGTCTCCCACATTAATAGGCGCGTTCCGGTAGGGCATCTTCACATCTCTAAAATTGTGATTGCCCGAACACAGAAATGCTCGTTGTGAAACACACGCATGAGAACCGATCGTTACAGGCTCGAAATTTAGAATAAATATCTCCTCTCCCAGCCACACATAATCCCCCACGATCAACTTCCACGGGAGATGTATGTTTACCTGCGGTTTTATACAAACTCCATGTCCTACCTTGGCTCCAAACAGTCGGAGAAGAAGGACCTTGAGCGAAGAAGGCCACGGCAAAATCGTCCTGAAGAAAGCCCACTTGGCAAATTGCCAGACGACAAATACCGCCAGAGAGCGTCCGCGAACATAGCCAATTCGGCTATCGAAGAGATCGTTTCGAACCTTG
>CBIHRE010000053.1:0-15288 GCA_966212385.1 uncultured Akkermansia sp.
CCTCTTCGAGGCGACCTTCGCCGAAGACCTCGTGCTCAGCCCGCAAAAAGCCGGCCGCACCACCCTCGGCCCCTACACGCTCTCCGTCTTCAATCCCTCCTCCGGCGCCTACGAAACGCTTCGCGTCGAACCGGTGACCATCGAGATCACCGCGCCCAACACTCCCCTGCCTCCCGCCGCCGCCGCCACGCCCGAAGCCACGCCCGCCGAATCCGTCGCCATCCCCTCGCCCGCTCCGGCCGCACCGGCGCCCGTCGCCAAACTGCCGGCCGATCCCCTCCCCCCGGGACTGCTCTCCATCGCCCCCTGCGAGGCCTGGCCGAGGGCGCTTCTCCGAGCCCCCTTCGCGCTTCTGGCCGCTCTCGCCCTCTGGCTCTTCCTCGCCGCGCGCCATGCCCGGGCCCACGATCCCCTTCGCGCCCGCCGCGAAGCGCACGAGCGGCTTCGCCAAATCCTCGCCCGGCTGGAAGCCGCATCCGGAGCCACGCCGGCCTCCGCCGATCTCCTCGCCTGGCAACACGCCACACGGACGCTCTTCGACCTGCCCTCGCTCACCCCCTCCGCCCGCGATCTTCCCGACCCGGTCTGGTCCGCCCTTTGGATCGAGACCGAACGCGCGCTCTACCGGCCCGACACCGCTTTGCCCAAAGATTGGTTCGCCCAGGCGTGGCAGGCCCACGCCCAGGCCACCCCTCCGGCTCGCGGTCTCTTCGCCGCGTTCCGACCCGCGCATCTTTTCCCCCGAGTGGCGCTCTGGATCGTGGCGCTCTCGACCTTCCTGCTCGCGTATTCGTCCGCCTCCGCCGCGTCCGCCGAAGCCGCGGACGCGCTTCAACTCTACGCCCGAGGCGACTTTCCCGCGGCGGAAAAAGCCATCCGTGAAACGCTCTCCACGGCCCCGCTCGATTCCGCCCTCCGCCACAATCTCGCCCTCGCCCTCGCCCAACAGGGCAAATGGGACGAAGCCGCCGCCCACGCCTACGCCGCCGCGCTGCAAACACCCCGCGATCCCGCGATCAAGAGGCTCTTCGCCGCCATCGCGCCCAAGGCCTCCTATCGCCTGCGCCTCGCTCCCTCCGCCGCGCAAACGCTCTCCGTTCACGGCTGGCAAAGCCTCGCCCTTGGGTCCGCCCTTCTTCTCCTCTCCGTCGCGCCCTCGGCCTACGTCCTCGCCCTTTATCGCCCCGGCCGCCGCCGCGCTCTCCTGGTCGCCGGCCATGCATGCCTGATCCTCACCGGCGCCGCGTTGATCGCGGCTCTGGTCGCGCTGCGAGCCCACGGCCCGACCACCGATCCGGACGCGGTCCTGGTCTGGCGCGCCGCCACCCTCCGCGCCGTGCCCACCGACGTCGGCGACCAGAAGATCACCGCCGAACTCCCCGCCGGCACCCTTGCCCGAGTCGACAAGGAGTTTCTCGGCTGGCGCCGCGTCGTGCTCCCCGACGGCAACACCGGCTGGGTGCGCGCCGAGCCGCTCGTGCCCCTCTGGCGCTGAACGGAATCGCGTAGGCCCCCGCCGCCCGGCACCGCGACCGTCCCGCCCTCCGTCGCCTACTTCACCGTCGCCGCCGCCCGAGCGAGCTCGGTGAGTTTCGCGTCCAGTTCCCGCATCTCCGTGTCCATCTGCGAGCCGTAGACCACATCGAGCTCCTCGCGCGCGGCCTTCAGCGCGGCCTTCGCATCCTTCCAACGGCCCGCGGTCGCCAGGTGCGACACGAATGGACGCACGACCTCGTCCCACATGCCCGTCCCGCCGCCACGACCGAACTGCCTCAGCAGGCTCAGATAAAAACGCATCTGCTCCTCGAACGACACGCGCTCCATCGCGCGCGCCAGCTGCGCGGCGATTTCCCGCGTGCTGAGGTCCCCCCGCTTCGTCGCGAAACGTCGCGCGATATCGCGTCCCATTCGATCCGCCTCCGCGGCCTCGCCGCGCGCGCGCAAGCTCTTCACCACGATATCGAGGTAGCGTGCCTGCAAATCCGGATAAGCCGCCAGCGCGGCCGCCGCCTCCTTCCCCAGCGTTTCCCGCTCCTCCCCCGCGGCGGATCGCGATTCCAGGAGCAAATCCCAGGCGGCGAGCGTCCGCCGCTCGAGGCGTATCGCCGCCCGCGCCGCCGCCTCGGCCTCGCGGCCCTTGCCGTCCTCGAGCAGCCACCGCGCGAAATCCGCGTGCGTCCGCGCCTCGCGGGCGCCGCGCTCCCGCCGGAAGCCCTCGCTCAAAAACATCAGCTCGTGGTCCGACACCTCCGTCCAGGTCTGCGGATCCAGCGCCACGCCGGTCACGTAGTTCTCCGCTTCGTCCCTCCCGCCGTCCATCCGCCACTTCCGGCCCGTGCCTAGGTAGCCGAACCACGCGTGCCGGCCATCGCGGCCCGCGCCGCCGAAAAGGATCGTCGGCACGCCCCGCGCCTTGCCCGCCTGCGCCGCGAAATAGGCTTGGTCCACGCAAATCCCCCCCTCGCGCAGGATATCCTCCAGACGGTAACTCTCGCCCGGCCACACGAAGACGCCGTCCGACACCCGATCATGTCGGTATTTAACAATCGAATACATATCGGCCAGCTTTCCCAGCGGCTCGCGAAACTTGCCCAAGACCCAGTCGCGCTCTCCCGCCGGCAGGGCCAGATCCACGGCGAACCGCAGCTCGGCCGCATCCAGTTTGTCCGCCCGCCAAAGCGCCTTCCCCTCCCGGGAAAGCCCGACGAGATGACGAAAAACCTCCTCCGCGGGCGCCAGCCGGCGCGGCAGGGCCTCAGGCGTCACCTGCCAATGCGGCCACTCCGCCGGCGGCGGAGCGTCATGCACGAGCGCCACCGCCATCGCCAGACGGGAAAACTCGGAGAAGGCGTTCGCGTCGAGCCGGTGGAGCCGCTCCAGCACGCCCAGCACCTCGGCCCGCCGGTCGAGCGGCTTTTCCAGGGCGAAATACTCCGAAGACCACACCGGATCCGCGAGCAGGCGCATGCGCAGGGCCGCCGACAGGCGCCCGGCCAGCGGATGCTCCCGATCTGGCGCGGGCGGTGGCTCCGTCCCGGACCAAGCCTCCCCCTCCGCCGCCGTCCGCCAACGCTCCGCCTCCTCCGCTTCCGTGGAGCCCCAGATCGCCGCCCAGCGCGCCGTCGTCGACCAAGCCTGCGCGTTGCCCAGATCGCCGCCCCGATAAGCGGTCAGCGCGGCCTTCCGCAAAGCCCCGGCCATGGCCGGCCAGCCATGGCGCCCGGCCCCCTCCTCGATCATCGCCGCCTCGCGCGCTCCCGGCGGGGAGCGCAACCACTCCGACGGAATCGCGATCCCCGTCTCCGCCGCGCCCGCCACCGAGGCCGCGCAAGCCGCGCACGAGGCGACCACGACCAGCTTTCGCAGGACAAACCGAGGCGCGTTCATGAGGCCACCCTTGGCCGGGAAAACCTCTCGCGCAACCACGCGCCGCCGCCTCAAGCCCGGTCGGGGGGCAGGATGAGCACGAAGCGGAAGCCGATATGACGCGACCGGTCGGTCTTGGGCCGCGACTCCACGGGGAATTTGGCGATCGCCTCGGGCGTGTCGAGGTAGCTGCCGCCGACGATCTGGGCCTCGTCGGCGCCGCTCGGCGCCACGACCCACTCGGCGAGGTTGCCCAGGACGTCGCGGTAGCCGTTGCGGTTCGGACGTCCGGAATCGGTCGCAAGCACGCGACCGCCCTCGGCCGAGCTGCGAACCTCGCCGCCGCCGTTTCCATGGGCGATGCGCATCTCCTCTTCGGTCGGCAGGCGCACCGAGGTGCCCATGATCCAGCCGAGACGCGTGCAGAATTCCTGGGCGTCGACCCAGCTGACGGAGTCCACCGGCAAAGTGCGCCCCGGGCTGCGGCTCGGGTTGGTGTTCATCACGGCCTGGTAGAGATCCTGCGGGGTCTCGCTGCCGAGGAGCAGGCGGTCGTTCACGCCGATCAAAGGCAGCAGGTGGTCGTAGACCGAGTCCTGCAGGCGACGCAGATCCTCGCGCTTCACCGCGAGGTAGTTGAGTTTGATGCGCAAGGCGCCGTCGACGGACTTGCTGCGCGGGAACTCGTTCGCGATCCGGTCCGTCAGCTCCATCGCCTTCGGCAATAGCTTCTCGGCGCCGACCACGCGGCGGGCCCGCAGTTCGTCGGCGATGGACTTGTCCAGTCTGGCGAGTTCGATCGCGATGGGCTGCGAGCGCTCCGTCTGGAGTTTCACCTCCAGCGCCTCGATCCGCGGGGATGAAACGAAGCGGCTGCGCGAGAACCGGTCGTTGATCTGCTGTTGGAGCGAAAGCGCCTCGGCGTAGGCCTTGGCGGCCTCCGAATGATCGCCGGCCTTCGCCCAGGAGTCGCCGAGCTTCTCCTGCTCGTCGATCTTGGCCGCCACGCCCGCGGCGTTCAGCGAGGCGATCTCGGCCTCCAGACGGTCGAACTCGCCGATATTGGCGTAACGAGTTTTCGAATACTCCCGATTGATGCGCTCCTGCGAGTCGCGCGCCGACATGTAGCCCGTCAGCGCATCCGCCCAGCGCTCCTCGGCCACGGCCGCGCGCGCCTTGGCCAGGGACGCCTCCTTCTCCTTCACGAGCGGCAGCACCTCCAGGCCGGTGAGGGACTGCTCCAGGCGGGTTACCCGGACGAAATTTTTGAGACGCGGCGCGGCGGAGCTGCCGTTGATCTTGTTTTGCATGTCGATCGCCTCGCGGAATATCCGGGCGGCGTCCTCGAGCCGCATCTCGTTCTGCGCCGTCTCGCCGTCTTTCTGCAGCGCCTCGATCTTGGGGTTGTCACGCCTCGCCTCGAAGGTATCGAACTCCGCCTGCAGGCGCTCGAGATTCATCTGCGCGGTGTAATCGCCGCGCGGGGCGGCGCGCACCAAGGCCTTCTGGCGCTCCAGCGCCGCGCTCAACACCGCGAAAGCCTCGTCGGTGATGATGTTGGCGGACGAGTAGACCTGGTATTGCTTCTCCAGCTCCTGCACCTCGGCCGCGAGTTTCACCAAGGCGGGATCGTCGGGTTTCGCGGGCTCGTCGGGCACCGGGGTCACGGAACGCCCCGGGCCCGTGTTGGCCAAAATCCACCAGAGACCGACCAGCGCGGCCACGCCGATACCCGTAAAAATCCAAGGACGGAAATCCTGCCAAGCGTTGGCCAGACGATAACGCGCGCGGTGGGAAAGCATAAGAAACGCGAAAGGCAAACGAGCCAACCTGTAAAAAGCAATACATGCGCTCTTCGCAATAAACCCGGGCTCCTTTAGGGAAACAGTCGGGAGACTTTCGCGCGCAAGCTCGACAAGCTCCGCTCCCTTTTCACCCTGCCCCCTTCACCATGGTCACCGACCACCTCGCGATCCTCGCACCCGGCTTGCTCGGCGCCTCCGTCGCCCGGGCGGCCCGCGCCCGCGGCCTGGCGGGGAAAATCACCGTATGGGCCCGCCGTCCCGAGGTCCGGGCCGCCTTGGGCTCGCAAGATTGGGTCGACCATGTGGCCGGAAGCCCCGAAGAGGCCGCCGCCCGCGCCCAACTCGTCGTCCTCGCGGCTCCCGTCGATAAAATCATCGAGCTCGACCGCCTGATCGCCCCTCGGCTTCGCCCCGGCGCGGTCGTCACCGACGTAGGCAGCGTGAAAGGCCCGATCTGCGCCGCCGCCTCGACCCACACCCGGGCCCATGGCGCCGTCTTCATCGGCTCGCACCCCATGGCCGGAAGCGAAAAAACCGGCTGGGAGCACGGCAGCGCCACGCTTTTCGAGAGCCGCGTCACCTTCATTACCCCGACGGAAGAAACGTCCGCCTCGGCCTTGGCCATGCTCGAAAGCTTTTGGCGCGGCTGCGGCAGCACCGTCGTCACCGTCCCCCCGCTTCGCCACGACGAGATCGTCGCAAACATCAGCCACCTGCCCCAAGCCGCCGCGACGAGCCTCGCCTGCGCCCTCGCCGGCAAAGACGGGCAATGGCGCCACCTCGCGGGCAACGGTTTGCGGGACACCACGCGTATCGCCGCCAGCGACGCCACCATGTGGGTTGAAATCTTCCAGCACAACCGCGAGGCCGTCCTCCACGCCTTGGCCGCCTACGAGGGCGAGCTCGCGTCCTTCCGGCGCGCCCTCGAGCAATCCGACTGGGCCGAGATCCGCGCGCGGCTCGAACGAGGCAAACAATGGCGCGACGGCTTCCGCGCCTGATCCATCGCCGCCCGCCCGCCTCCGTCCCTCAGGCTCTCTGCTCCTAGCTCCTAGCTCTTCCATGTCCGCTGTTTCCTCGCTTCCCGCGCAGCTTCCCGTCGTCCCTTTCACCCGTCCCGTCTCCGGCCCGGTGGTCATTCCCGGCTCCAAGAGCCTCACCAACCGCGCCCTGCTGCTCGCCGCCCTCTGCGCCTCGCCCGTCACGCTCACCGGCGCGCTTTTCAGCGATGACACCCGCCTGATGGCCGAGGCCCTGCGCCGTCTCGGGCTCACGGTGCAAGCCGACGAAACCGGCGGCACCATCGCCGTTTCCGGACAAGGCAACGCATTCAAATCCGACGCGCCCGTCGACATTTTCGTCGGCCTCGCCGGCACCGCCGCCCGCTTCCTCACCGCCCTCTGCGCCGCCGCCCCGCGCGGCGTCTACCGCATTCAAGGCACCGAACGCATGAACCAGCGCCCCATGAAGGGCCTGATCGACGCGCTCCGCGCCCTCGGCGCCGATATCCGCTGCATAGGTGTCGAAGGCTTTTTCCCCATCGAAATCCATGCCCGCGGCCTGCGCGGCGGCCCGGTCGACATCGATGCCACCGAAAGCAGCCAGATGCTATCCGCCCTCCTCATGGTCGCGCCGCTCTGCGCGCAACCCGTCGAGGTCACCGCCGTCGGCGGCGTGCGCTGGCCCTTTGTGCAGATGACCGCGCGGATCATGCAGGCGTTCCAGCCCGGCGCGACGGAACCGGTGGAACGGATGGATGAGCTTCGTTTCCGCGTTCGCAAGGGCGATGGCGCCGCCTATCCCTTCCACGGCGCCTACGCCGTCGAGCCCGACGCCACCGCCGCCAGTTATTTCGCCGCGCTTCCGCTTGTCGTCGGCGGAGCCGCCCGGCTGTCGAACCTTCACCTCGGACTTCAAGGCGACACCGCTTTCCTCGATGTGCTTCACGAGGTCGGCGCCACCGTGGCGCCCGCTCCCGGCGGCTTTGAAATCGCCTACGCGTCGCCCGCCCCCCGCCGCGGCGTCGACAAGGATTTCTCCGGCTTTTCCGACACCTTTCTCACGCTCGCCGCGATCAGCCCGCTTCTGGCCGGGCCGACTCGCATCACCGGCATCGCGCACACCCGCAAACAGGAGACCGATCGCGTCGCCGGCATGGCCGCCGAACTCCGTCGCCTCGGCCAGCACGTCGTCGAAACCGAAGATTCGCTCACGATCACGCCCGACCTCGCCGCGCTCCGCGCCTCTCGCGGCACGGTCATCCAAACCTACCACGACCATCGTTTCGCGATGAGCTTCGGCATCCTCGGCAGCCTCGACCTCCACGGCGACGGCCGCCCTTGGCTCACGATCGACAATCCCGGTTGTTGCGCAAAGACCTTCCCGAACTTTTTCGACGTGCTCGCCGAACTCCGCGCTCGCGCCTGACTTTAGCTCCATGCTCCCCGCTCCTCGCTCCCCGCTTTTCCTGATCGTCGCCATCGACGGCGGCGCCGCCGCCGGGAAATCCACCACCGCGCGCGCTCTTAGCGCCCGGTTCAATTTTCTGCACATCGACACCGGCTCCCACTACCGGGCGCTGACCGCCGAGTTGCTTCGCGAGGGAGCCGCGCACGCCGACTTGGCCGCCGTGGAAAAAGCATTGGGCGGCCTGGCTCTCGGCACCCGGGTCGACGGACGTCGCGCAGCCATCGAGGTCGCCGGCCGCCTCGTTCCCGAAAGCGAGCTCCGCGGCCCGGCGGTCAACGCCGCCGTCTCCCATTTTGCCGCCATCCCGGCCGTGCGCGCCAAGCTCCTCTCCTATCAGCGCGACCAGGCGCGTATCGCTCGCGAGAACGGCTTCGCCGGCCTGGTCATGGAAGGGCGCGACATCGGCACGGTCATCTTTCCCGACGCCGATTTCCGCTTCTTCCTTCACGCCGATCCCGAGGAACGCGCCCGCCGCCGCGCCGCCGAGGGGCAGCAGGACTCCATCGCCGAACGCGACCGCCTCGACAGTTCCCGCAAGACCGCGCCGCTCGTCTGCCCGCCCGGAGCGGTCGACATCGATTCCACCTTCCTTTCGCTCGACGAGGTGGTCGCGCGCGTGGCCGCCCCCATCGCCGGCCGACTGGCCGCCGCCTCCTGACACCTTCGGCCCGCATGAAAACCCCCGTCCGCCCGCGCGGTTTTCCCCAGCTCGAAATGGATCCCTTGTATGGGATCTGTCACTACATCATAAACTGCGCGCACGAGGCGGTTTTTCGCGGCGAGGTTGCCGGGCTTTCCAACCTGCCCGCCGACGGGGCCTTCCTCGTCGCCGCCAACCACGCCAGCCACCTCGATCCGCCCTTCATAGGCGCCGTGCTCCCGCATCAGATGGCCTTTTTCGCCCGGAAAACGCTCTGGAAACCCGGCCTCGGCGCCTGGTGGATGAACGGTGTCGGCGCCATCCCCGTCGACCGTGACGGATCCGACCTGACCGCCATCAAGCGCGTCCTATCGACGCTCGCCGCCGGCCGCCCCATCGCGCTTTTCCCCGAAGGCACGCGCTCGCCCGACGGCGAACTTCAGCCCGCCAAAGCCGGCGTCGGTCTCATCGCATGCAAGACCAGCGTCCCCGTTGTTCCCTGCCGCATCTTTGACAGCCACCTCGCGCTGGGACGCGCCGGAGGATTCCGTCCGGGCACGCCTGTCGATATCGTCTTCGGCCGCCCTCTTGCGCCCGCCGACTACGACCGCAAGGCGGACGGCAAGGAGCGCTACCAGCGCGCCAGCGAGCGCATCATGGCCGCGATCGCCGCGATCCCGCGCCCTCCCGTCTCGGTGGTCTAGCCGCGGCGCGTTCGCAGTTAACGGCCAGATCGATCGCCGAGGCACCGCGACGCGCTTCTGAGTAGTTTCCCCGCGCCGCGTCCGCTTGCGCGCGGCGGCAAACTCGATTGTTTTCATCGCGTCAGCGAATCGGGTCCCGCGTTTCTTTCCCAGTCAGCGCAGGTTTTCACTCCGTCGCCCCGTCGTCTTGTCCGCGCCTCGCCAGGTGGGCGGCGTTTCCATCTCCCGTCCGCAACCTCAACCTCCGGTGCATGGGCACCCGCAACGAAAGGTCATTGCCATGAATCTCTCGCAATTGCTCGCCTCCCGCCCCGCCCTGCTGCGTCAGGCCGCTTTGGCCAACGCCGCCTTTGCCTACGCCGTCCTTCGCGGCTTGGGTCGTCGTATCGAAACGGCGCGTCTGCAAGGCCCGGTCCGCCTTATCCCCGTCGATCCCGCCGCCGAGCGTTATGCGCCGCAACTGATCGCCCTCGCGGGCAACCAGTCCGTGCTTGATGAGCACTTCGATGAATCGGACTTGGTCCGCCTCGCGGATGCGCTCGCGTTTTCGTCGCCCGGCCCGGTCAGCGAGTTCGATTTCTTTCTGGAGACGATGTTCGCCCGATTCAGTCCGCCTTTGCGCGGCGCCCTGCAGGCCGCGGGCGTCGAACTCAGCGACGAGCTCGGCACCCCCGATCGTCGCACGCCTTGATTCGCCTTTCCCGACATCCCCGGCATTTCGCGTCGCGCATGCGACCCTTCGCGAACGCGTAGTAAAAAGCCCCGGCCGTTTGGCCGGGGCTTTTTATCAATTGCTGAAACCGATCTTATCAAACGGCGGGCGCTTCGGGAGCGGCCGCGGGGGCGGAGGCGGCGGGCGCCGGGGCGCTGCCGCGAGGCTTCACCATACCAAGGGCCTTTTTGATATTCTGCACGCTGGGCGCGGAGATACCAAGAGCCTTGGCGATTTCCTGACCGGTCTTGCCGGCTTCGGCGAGAGACTTCACCTGCGCCTTCACCTCGTCGGTGATCTTGGCGCGCTTGCCCTTCTTGGCGGCCTTGGGAGCGGCGGCGGCCTTCGCTTTGCGGCCGGGTTTGCCCTTGGCGACCTTGCCGCCTTTGCCGTAAGCGGCCTTCACGGCCTTGATAAAACCGTTAAGATTGTCGTAACCGAAATCGGACGGAAGCTTGGCCAGCGCGGCAACACGGTCTGCGGCGAGCTTGGCTTCGGCGGCCGCGATCTCGGCCTTGGCTTTTTCGATTTTGGCGAGTTGTTCGTTAAACATAGCGGCGCAACAAGAACGTGACACCGCTTTTTTATCAAGTCTTATAAAGACGATAACAATCTGTCGCCCGCCTATATTTACGCCCAAGAAACAGCGATCAAATCGTCATCGCGTGATATCCGCCATCGACGACGATCTCGGATCCGGTGATAAACGAACCGGCGTCGCTCGCCAAAAGTATCGTTGAGCCAATAAGTTCCTTGGCCTCGCCGAAGCGCTTCATCGGCGTATGGCCCATGATGGACGCCACGCGATCCGGCGTAAGAACCTTGCGATTCTGCTCCGCCGGGAAAAAGCCGGGAACCACGATATTTACCCGAACATTTTTCGGCGCCCACTCGCGCGCCAAGTTCTTCGAAAGATTATGCACGGCCGCCTTGCTGGCAGAATAGGTGAACACGCGCGAGAGCGGCACGAGTCCCGACATCGATCCAAGGTTGATAATAGAACCGCCTTGGCCGCGATCCACCAGATACTTGCCAAAAACCTGGCATCCGAGAAACACGCTCTTGTAATTGACGCGCAAGATGCGATCGACCTCCTCCTCCGTAATATCGAGGAAGGGCGTGGCGGAATTGATGCCCGCGCCATTGATGACGATGTCGACACGGCCGCTTCGCGCGAGGACTGCGGCAAGGAGTCCCTCAAGCTCGGCCTTGCTGCTCGCCTCGGCCGCATGGAACCAAGCTTTTCCACCTGCGGCGGCGATGCGATCCAAGCGAACCTGCGCCTTCTCGACGTTCCGGCCCACCAAAACCGTTTCAGCGCCGGCGGCGGCGAGGCCCTCCGCCATGGCGCCGCACAGTTCACCGGTGCCGCCGATCACGACCGCGACTTTGCCGGCGAGCGAAAATAGGGAGTTCAGATAAGGGGACGACGTGCTCATGTATAAAAGAAATGAGATCGCAGGACATCCCTGCTTTCGCACGGAGTCAGCGGCTCCCGCTGTGAATTAAGTTTCACAATGACAGGCATAAAAAAGGGCGGGCCTTCGCAGGCCCGCCCTTGGCGCAAATGATGGACTGCCGAAGGCCTTACAGGCTCTTCGCGGCGGCGACGACGGCCTCGGCGGTGATGCCGAGCTCCTTCATCACGGTGCCGCCGGGGGCGCTGATGCCGAAGCGGTCGATGGCGACCACCTTGCCGTCGAGACCCACGAATTGATACCAGAGGCCCGAGACACCGGCCTCGATCGCGACGCGCTTGCGGACGGAGGACGGGAGAACGCTCTCGCGATACTCGGCGGACTGGCGCTTGAAACGCTCGAAGGAGGGCAAGGAAACGACGCGCACGCCCGCGCCGAGCTGCTTGGCGGCGGCCACGGCGAGGTGGAGTTCCGAACCGGTGGCGAGGAGGATGTGGGTGAGCTCGGCGGTCTCTCGGATGGCGACGTAGCCGCCCTTTTGCACGCCGTTGCGACGAGCCTCGACCGGGATCTCGTTGAGGATCGGCATGGCCTGGCGGGAAAGCGCGAGGAGCGTCGGGCCGTCGGTGCGGCTGAAGGCGGCGGCGAAGGCGCCGGCGGTCTCTTCGGGATCGCCGGGGCGGATGACGTCGAGATTGGGGATGACGCGGAGGCCGGAGACGGTCTCGACCGGCTGGTGCGTCGGGCCGTCCTCGCCGACACCGACGGAGTCGTGGGTGTAGATGTAGGTGACGGGCAGCTTGCAGAGCGAGGCGAGGCGCATCGCGGGGCGCGAGTAGTCGGCGAAGACGAGGAAGGTCGCGACCGAGGGCTTGAAGATGCCGTCGTAGGCGATGCCGTTGGCGATGGCGGCCATGGCGTGCTCGCGGATGCCGAAGCGGATGTTGCGGCCGGCGGTGTTGGTCGGTTCGAAGTCCTTGTCGGAGGCGATGTAGTTGAGGGTCGAGCCGTAGAGGTCGGCCGAGCCGCCGATGAGGAGGGGCAGCTTGGCGGCGAGGGGCTGGAGCACTTGCTGGCCGGCGGCGCGGGAGGCGAGTTTAACGTCCTGCGCGAAGTTCGGGATCGCGGCGAGGAGATCGTCGGCGGTGACCTCGGCGGCGGCGCTGGCGAGGAGGGATGCCTTCTCAGGATTGGCGGCGGCCCACTCGGCGAAGAGCTTGGTCCACTTCTTGTAGTTGCGCTCGGACTTCTTCTTGAGGCCGTCGAAATAGGCGCGGACCTCGGGGCTGACGAAGAAGTGCTGGTCGGCGGGGAGGCCGAGGTTGACGCGGGCGGCGTCGATGAACTTCGCGCCGGCTTCGCCGTGCCCCTTGTTGGTGCCGGCGACCTCGGGGATGCCCTTGGCGATGGTGGTCTTGGCGATGATGAGGTTGGGCGCGCCCGTGGCCTTCTTGGCCTTGGAGATCGCCTTGGCGACGGCGGTGATGTCGTGGCCGTCGATGACTTGGACGTTCCAGCCGAGGGCCTTGAAGCGCTTGGCGAAGTCGTCGTTCTGCGACTTGGCGGCCATGGCGTCGAGGGTGACGTCGTTGGAGTCGAAAATGAGGATGAGGTTGTCCAGCTTCTGGTGGGCGGCGAAGGAGACGGCCTCGAGGGCGACGCCTTCCTGCATGCAGCCGTCGCCGGCGAGGGCGATCACGTGGCTGTCGAAGATCTGATGGGCCTCGGTGTTGAAACGGGCGGCGGCCATCTTGCCGGATACTGCGAAGCCGACGGCGTTCGCGATGCCTTGGCCAAGGGGGCCGGTGGTGCACTCGACACCGGGCGTCTCATGGAACTCGGGGTGGCCGGGGGTCTTGGAGTGGAGCTGGCGGAAGTTCTTCACCTCCTCGAGGGGGAGGTCGTAGCCGCTGAGGTGCAGCCAGGAGTAGATGAACATCGAGCCGTGGCCGGCGGAGAGGACGAAGCGGTCGCGATTGAGCCAGCGGGGGGCGCTGGGGCAGTGCGAGAGCGCGCCGGAGTAGAGAGCGGCGCCGATCTCGGCGGCGCCGAGCGGCAAACCGAGGTGGCCGGAGTTGCTCTTATGGACGGCGTCCATGGCGAGGCCACGGGCCTGATTGGCGGCTTGGGACAGGATAGCTAGGTCGAGTGCCATATAGGGAAAGGGGCTTGGATGTGCGTGTGTGTCTGATCGGAACGGTGATCGTTGAGTCCGGAAGAAGGTAAAGGTCGAGAACTAGAAACCTGCGGGTCGACCCGAAAAGCACAAAGGACATGAAAAAAGGTGCACACGGGGACGAGCGCGGCTCATGGGTCGAGGCCTTGGACGGCGGGGAAGCGTCTCAAAAAGAACGAACGCGAAAATAAAAAAGCCCCGGACAAATCCGGGGCTTCTCAAAAGAATCGAAAGCGAAGAGCTCAGGCGCCGGCTTCGGCGGTCTCTTGGCGCTTCACGTTCACCTGCATGGCGGCCTTACCCTTCAGGTCGCGGAGGTGATAGAGACGGGCGCGGCCGATCTCGGACTCGCGATCCACCTCGATCTTCTCGATGTTCGGGGAATTGACGGGGAACACGCGCTCGACGCCCTCGCCGTAGCTGATGCGGCGGACCGTGAAGGTCTCGTGGATGCCGTGACCCTTGCGGGCGATGACGATGCCGGAGAAGAGCTGCACGCGCTCTTTGTCGCCCTCGCGGACCTTGGTGTGCACCTTGACGCCGTCACCCACCTTGAAGGAGGGGAGGGAACGGATCTGGGCGGCGGTGATCTCTTTGATGATCGGATTCATGACGGTAAGATGGAAAATGGGTTAGTCTTGGAGTAAATCTGGACGGACGAGGCGTGTTTTTTCCACGCGTCGGGCGTATCGCCATTTTTCGATCTCAGCGTGGTTGCCGGAAAGGAGAACCTTCGGCACGGACTGACCTCGAAATTCGGCGGGACGCGTGTATTGCGGGAAGTCGAGCAAACGACCGGTGAAGGATTCGTGTGTCAACGAATTTTCGTCCCCAAGCACACCGGGAATGAATCGCGCCAAGGCATCGATGACCACGGCGGCCGGCAGCGTGCCGTTCGTAAGCACGTAATCGCCGATGCTGATCTCCTGATCGATGACGCTGTCGCGAATGCGCTGGTCGATACCTTCGTAATGGCCGCTGAGAAAGATCAGGTGCTGCTGCGTGGAGAGCTCTCGCGCGATTTTCTCGCTGAAAGGCACGCCATCGGGCGTCAGATAAATCCGCCGGCAACCGGGCGTCTGAAGCTGCTCGATTGCGGTGACGACCGGCTCAGGCTTCATCACCATGCCGGAGCCGCCACCAAAAGGTCGGTCGTCCGCGGTCTTGTGCTTGTCGACACACCATGCGCGCAAGTCGTGCACGCTTACGCCGAGGCGCTTCGCCTCGATGGCCTTGCCGAGGATGCTTTCGGCCAGAAAGCCGTCGAGCATGCGCGGGAAAAGCGTAAGCACGTCGATTTGCAGCGGCATGGATAACGCGGCGATCAGGGCGCGGCTGAAGTGAAAAAAGAAAACGCCCCGGACGTGAATCCGAGGCGCCGAAAGGCTGTCGATGGAACCGAAATCAGGCGGCCGGAGCGGCGGCCTTGCGAGCGGTCTTGATGAGGCTCTTGGCCGTGTCGGTGGGGAGCGCGCCCTTCGAGAGCCAGTAGTCGACGCGGTCGACCTTCAGGGTGAGGGCGTCCTTCTTGGCGCGGGGGCTGTAGGTGCCGAGGATCTCGGTGGCGGCGCCGTCACGGCGGGAACGGGCTTCGGCGACAACCACGTGATAGATGGGGTTGTGGGCGGAACCGATGCGGGAGAGGCGGATTTTAAGGGCCATGGAAGGTCTGGGAACGAGGGCTGTAGATTTCGGAAAAGGTTGGAAAACACCGACCGCGCTCGGCCGTGTCAAGCAGGCATTCCAGCAGGTGGTGTCCTAATTTGCCGGGCGAAACTTGCCGCTCCCCGACAGCCCGCAAATCTCGCCGTTTACGTCGCCCATGTCCGAAGCCACCGCCTCCGCCGCCGCGCCCGCCCCCAAGCTCACCCCGATGCTTCAGCAATACTTCGAGGTGCGCCGCGGCCTCCCGAAGGATACCCTGCTGCTTTTTCGTCTCGGCGATTTCTACGAGCTTTTCTTCGACGACGCGATCGACGCCTCCCGCCTGCTGGGTCT
>CBIHRE010000054.1:0-15274 GCA_966212385.1 uncultured Akkermansia sp.
TCACGCGCGCGCCGAGACGCACGCACACGCCGGGCTGCTTGCTCAACGACTCGAGCATGCCCTGCGTCAGCGCGCCGAAGTCGACGTCGGTGCCTTCGAGCGAACGTGTCGCGGCGACGGGCTCGTCCGCGCCGCGGCCGTCCATCACGAGCGGAGCCCACTCGCCGATGCGAGCGGCGTCCTCGGTGTAGTCCATCCCGCGAAAAAACGGATGCGCAGCAAGCGCGGCGTGGCGGCGACGCAGATAGGAAACATCGTTCGCTCCGCGCACGAAGCTGACGTGCGGCACCGCGTTGATGAAGCCGCGCGGATCGGGCAGGCGGCGGCGCTCGACGAGATGCGCCCAGAACTGCTTCGACTGCTCGAACATCTCGTAAATCTGGATCGCCTTCGAGACGTCGACCGAGCCGTCGGCTTTTTCCGGCGTGTAGTTCAGCTCGCAGAGAGCGGCGTGGCCGGTGCCGGCGTTGTTCCAGGGATTGGTGCTTTCCCCGGCGATGACCTCGAGGGACTCGAGGATCTCGATCGTGAGCTCCGGTTGGAGCTCCTTGAGCAGCGTGGCGAGCGTGACGCTCATCACGCCGGCTCCGACGAAGACGCAATCGACTTGGTGGGTGGGCTGACGCTTAGGCATGGCGGGAAAGGCTTGGCAGAAGATGCGATGAAAAACGCAAGGGATGTGTAGTGCCGCAAACGATGTGCCCTCTCCAGTCCGGCGCGGGCGACGGAAGATGAAATAAGAACGCCGCCCCCGTCTCCGGGAGCGGCGCTTATAGCCTGTCCTTGGTGTAAAACCGCTTATCAGTCCTCGGCCTGAAGGGCCGCGACGACGGAGAAGTCCTCCAGCGTGGACGTGTCGCCCTTCACTTCACCGCCGGCGGCGATCTGCTTGAGGATACGGCGCATGATCTTGCCCGATCGCGTCTTGGGCAGGGCGGCGGCGAAGCGGATCTGGTCGGGCTTGGCCAGCGAACCGATCTCTTTGCCGACGTGGTTGCGGAGCTGTTCCTTGAGCTCGTCGGAGGCGGTGTGGCCGGTCTTGAGCGAGACAAAGACCACGAGCGATTGGCCCTTGAGTTCATCGGGCTTGCCGACCGCGGCGGCCTCCGCGACGGCCGGATGCGACACGAGCGCGCTCTCGACCTCGGCGGTGCCGATGCGGTGGCCGGAGATGTTGAGCACGTCGTCGATGCGACCGACGATCCAGAAGTAGCCGTCCTTGTCCTGGCGCGCGCCGTCGCCGGTGAAATACCAATCGGGCTTGGACGGGAACTCGGAGAAGTAGGCCTGCTTGAAGCGCGGCGCGTCGTTCCAGAGCGTGCGCAGCATCGAGGGCCAGGGCTGGGTGATGACGAGCTTGCCGCCGTGATCGCGCGGCACCTCCTTGCCGTTTTCGTCGACGACCATCGGCTTGATGCCAAAGAAGGGCAGCGTGGCGGAGCCGGGCTTGGTCGGGGTGACGCCCGGCAGCGGCGTGATCATGATCGAGCCGGTCTCGGTCTGCCACCAGGTGTCGACGATCGGGCAACGGCCCTTGCCGATCATCTTGTGATACCACATCCACGCCTCGGGATTGATCGGTTCGCCGACCGAGCCGAGCAGGCGCAGCGAATCGAGGCGGTGCTTGAGGACGTAGTTGTCGCCCCAGCGCATGAAGGCGCGGATGGCGGTGGGCGCCGTATACAAAATCGTGATACCGTGGCGGTCGATCATCTCCCAGAAGCGATCCGGCTCGGGCTGGTTGGGCGCGCCCTCGTAGAGGAACACGGTGGAGCCGTTGGAGAGGAGGCCGTAGACGACGTAGCTGTGCCCGGTGATCCAGCCGATGTCGGCGGAGCAAAAGTAACGGTCGTTTTCCTTGAGGTCGAAAACGTAGTGGGAAGACAACTTCGCGCCGAGCAGGTAGCCGGCCGAGGTGTGGAGCACTCCCTTGGGTTTTCCGGTCGAGCCGGAGGTGTAGAGGATGAAGAGCGGGTGCTCGGCGTCGAAGGCCTTCGCCTTGTGCTGGTTGGGGCCGCCCTTCCAGGCGTCGTGCCACCAGATGTCGCGGCCTTCGCGCATGTTCACCGGCTGGCCGGTGCGCTTCACGACGAGGCAGGCCTGCACGGAGGGAGTGCCGGCGAGGGCCTTGTCGACGGCGGACTTCAGCTCGATGATCTTGCCGCGGCGCCAGCCGCCGTCGGCGGTGATGACGAGCTTGGCCTGGCAGTCGTTGATGCGATCCTTCACCGCCTCGGGCGAGAAGCCGCCGAAAATCACGGTGTGGATCGCGCCGACGCGCGCGCAGGCGAGCATCGCGATCATCGCCTCGGGGATCATCGGCATGTAGATCGCGACGCGGTCGCCCTTGCCGACCCCGAGGTTCTCGAACACATGCGCGAGGCGGCAGACGTGAAAGTGAAGCTGCTTGTAGGTGATGGTCCGGACGTCGCCCGGTTCGCCCTCGAAAATGATCGCGGCCTTGTTCTCGCGTGCGGTGCCCAGATGGCGATCCAGGCAGTTTTCCGAGACGTTCAGCGCCCCGCCCACGAACCACTTCGCGGTGGGCGCCTTCCACTGGAGGACCTTTTTGAAGGGCTTGCGCCAGACGAGGTGCTCATTGGCCATGCGTTTCCAGAAAACTTCTGGAGCATTGACAGATTCGGCGTGGAGCTTCTTGTAAGCGGCCATACTGCCAAGGTTCGCTTGGCGCTGGAACTCAGCCGTTGGCTTGAACACCCGTTTTTCACGGGACACGGAAGTGATGTTTTGATCCGACACGTTGAGGTGCTGTTTAGGTTTGGGGTTTCGCGATGCGCCGCTCATGGGCGCCATTAGAAAAAACGCGCGGCCCTTATCCTGATCGCTTTGCACAGCGTCAAGCATGCGCCCGCGTCGCGAGCGCCCCTCGAAATTTGACTGTCTGATTCACGATCTCCCCTCCCTTTTCCATGCCCGCCAAGAAAACCACCGCCCGCCGTGGCCCGGTAAAAAAGAAAACCGAGCCCCAGGCCGACGTCGCCCCCGCCCCTGAATTGGCCCTCGCCCCGGCCCCGGCCGAAGCCACTCCCGCTCCCGTGAGCGCCGCTCCCGTGCCCCCCGCGCCCGCCGCGGCTCCGGCTATTCCCGCCCCCGCCGCGATGCCAAGCGCGGAAGCCATCGCCGCCGCGCAGGCCATTCTCGCCGCCGCGGCCGCCGCCAAAGCGCTCCCTGCGCCCGCTTCGATCCCGGCTCTTGCCGCCCCACCCGCGCCCGCCGCCCCCGCTCCGGTGGCAGCTCCCGTTCATCTCGCGCCCCACTCCGCCCCCGCGCCCGCCCCGGCCGCGCAGGCGCCCCGCCCGACGACGCCTCCGCCGCCACCGCCCGCGCCGGAGAATCTGCTTCAGGTGGAAGGCATCCTCGACATCGACACCCAGCGCGGTGGCAACGGCTCGCTGCTCGACCCCACCAAAAACGGTCGTCGCCGCCCTTCGGATACCTTCATCCCGAAGGAGTTGATCCGCCGTTTCCGCCTCAAGCAGGGCAGCATCATCAAGGGGACCGCCTTCCCGCCCGAAGGCCGCTTCCCCAACCCGAAGATGAAGTTCATCGAGAGCGTCGACGGCATCGCAGTCGAAGAACGCTTCCGCAAACACGACTTCACCCAACTGACCACCATCTCGCCCGAGCAGCAGCTCAAGCTCGAGACCAAGGACGCCCGCCTCACCACCCGCGTGGTCGACCTCTTCTGCCCCATTGGCAAGGGCACCCGCGGCCTCATCGTCGCCCCGCCCCGCACCGGCAAAACCACCCTCCTGCGCGACATGGCGCTCGGCGTGATCGAAAACCACCCCGAGTGCCACGTCATGATCCTCCTCGTCGACGAGCGTCCCGAGGAAGTGACCGACTTCCGCCGCAACGTCGCCGGCGCGGAGGTCTGGGCCTCGTCCAATGACGATCCCGTGGAAAACCACATCCGCGTCGCCGATCTCACCATCGAGCGCGCCCGCCGTCTCGTCGAGGTGGGCAAGGATGTCGTCCTCTTTATCGACTCGCTCACCCGCCTTTCCCGCGCGCACAACACCGCGAAGAACTCCGGCCGCACCGGCTCCGGCGGTCTCGATGTCCGCGCCTTGGAAAAGCCGCGTCAACTCTTCGCCTCCGCCCGTCGCACCGAGGAGGCCGGCTCGCTCACCATCGTCGCCTCCATCCTCGTCGAGACCGGCTCGCGCATGGACGACGTGATTTTCCAAGAGTTCAAGGGCACCGGCAACAGCGACCTCATCCTCGATCGCAAGTGCGCCGAGCTCCGTCTCTGGCCCGCGGTCAACATCCAAGCCTCCGGCACCCGCAAGGAAGAACTCCTCGTGGAGCCGAAGCGCCTTGAGACGATCCATTTCTTCCGCCGCGCCCTCGTGCAGGCGAAAATCGAGGAGGCCTGCGAGACGGCGATCTCGCGCCTGAGCAAGACCAAGACGAACGACGAATTCATCAAGCTCATCGGCCGCTAAGCGGACCCCATCTAGGCCCGACCGCCGGTCTGGCCCAAGAACGCCCGGCACACCCGACCGGCGGCTTGGGCTACAGGTCCCCTCCACAGCTCTCTCCGCGCGACGTTCCCCGGAACGCCGCGCGTTTTCATTTACGGCTCCGCTAAATCCGCACTTGCGGCCACTCCCGGCCCCGCCTCACGCTCTCACCTTTAGTCGCGCCGCGTTCGTCTTCGTTCGTCGGTCAACTCGTTCCGTTTCCCGTCCTTTACCTTACCGCATGCATAGCTTCTCCGAGCAGTGTCTCGACATGGCCCGTTCGATGTTGGGCCACAACCTGGACTCCATCCAGCCCGACGGCTCCATTCTCCCCGCCCCCGGCGAGGACCCCCGCCCCGACGAGCCCGGACACGTCGCGTTCACCCTCGGCGAATACTACCGCGCCACCGGCGAGACCACCCTCAAGGGCTACGACCTGATCGACCTCGCCGCCCGCTGCATCACCGCGCAGATGTTCACCGAGCCGCCGCAGGAAAACGGCCTCGCCTACGCCGCCCTCGGCCTCCTCTGCTTCGGCCCCTCCAAGGAGCGCAATCCCGTCTGGGAACGTCTCGTCGACGAGACTCGCGAGCGTATCGACAAGGCCCTCCTCCAGCGCTCCGACTACGACAACCACTGGCAAGCCTTCAACATCGCCAAGGCCGTCGCGCGCTTTTCCCTCGGCCTCTCCAAGAAGGACGAGACCTCCAGCCTCATCGAGCGCATGGTGGCTCGCATCAACCAGACCTCGACCACGGGCTTTTTCGACGACGCCACCACCGGCATCGGCGGCAATTTCAACCTCTACGGCGTGATGACCTTCGTCTTCACCCGCTCGGCCCTCCAGCTCCACGCCAACTCCGGCGTGCGCGACCGCAAGCTCCCCACCCTCCGCACCTACGCCGAGAAATACATCAAGATCATGCCGGACCTCGTCCGCGCCGATGGCCTTGGCTGGGCCTTCGGACGCGCCGCCGGCGTCTACGGCCAGATGCACTGCATCTCGCTCGTTCTTCAAGGCCTCCGCGACGGCTGGATCACCGACGCCGAGAAGCCCAAGTATTACGATCTCCTCCGCCGCCTCTTCGTGTTCTTCTACCAGACCTATCTGGACCAGGAGCACGGCTTCCTCGACCTCCGCGACGCCGAGCGCACCGCCTACGGCCACCACACCACGCGCATGGCCAACTTCGACGCCGCGCGCTACCTCTGCCAGTGGTCCCGCCTAGCCAAGGCGGCCGGCATGCCCGCCGCCGGCGGCAAGCCCGAAGCGCCCAAAACGCTCAGCCGCTTTGTCATCTTCGACAAATCCTCGAAGAAAGAGCAGGGCCTCTTCCTCTATCGCAACGCCGAGTCCGGCCTCCACGCGCAGATCCCGCTCGTCGGCACCGGAGCCAACCTCACCGCCGACTCGCTCCCCTTCCCCCACTCGCCCGGCGTCTTCGACTGGCCCAACAACATCTACGCGCCGATCCTCACTCCCGAGCTCACCATCGGCGACCAGGTCATCCTACCCGCCTTCTACGGCCGCAACGCCGTCACCGGCCTTGGCCTGCGCAACAGCTTCTTCTTCCGCTACGAGCAGCCCGAGCTGATCAACATCAAGGAAGAGATCCAAAAGGGCCTCGGTTCCGCCAAGGTTCAGTGGACCTTCACCGGCCCGCAGATCTCCGTCGAATACGCCTTCACGGTGAAGCAGCAGGTCACCCTTGACAAGTTCCGTTACCAGATCGCCATCGCCGCCCCGCACTCCCGCTACCGCGTCGCCGGCATGCCCGCCCTCGGACAGAACGGCCACCGCTGCACCGTGCAGAAGGACGACTTCCAAGGCGTCTGGCAGGAAACCGAGGTCGTCACCGAGGATCCGCAACACCGCACAAACTTCGGCAAGATCCACTACATCCAGACGCTCCTGCGCGACCACCCGCTCATCATGCGTCCGGGCCAAGTGTATCGCTTCGTGGTCAATTTCGAGCCCGAGGTCGCCCAGCTCGACGGCTAAAAACCCGGAAGTTAACGCAGAGACGCAGAGGCACGGAGAAAAGCAGCCTTCTATTCCGCCCCTGTTCTCTGCGTCTCAGCGCCTCTGCGTTTAAAAAAAACTCCGATGCTCTCTCGCCGCGTAATCCCATGCTTGGACGTCCACGCCGGACGCGTGGTCAAAGGCATCAAGTTCCTCGAACTGCGCGACGCCGGCGATCCCGTGGAGTCGGCCAAGGCCTACGACGCCCAAGGCGCGGACGAGCTCGTTTTTCTCGATATCACCGCCTCTTCCGACGGCCGCGGCATCATGCACGATGTCGTCGCCCGCACCGCCGAGCAGTGCTTCATGCCCCTCACCGTCGGCGGAGGCCTTCGCACCGTGGCCGACATCGAGGCCATGCTCAAAAGCGGCGCCGATAAGGTTTCTCTCAACACCGCCGCGATCAAAGACCCGCAACTCATCCGCGCCGCCTCCGACCGCTTCGGCGCTCAATGCATCGTCCTCGCGATCGACGCCAAGCGCGAGCCCGACGGCAGATCCTGGCGCGTCTACACCCACGGCGGCCGCAACCGCACCGAACTGGATGCCGTAAAATGGGCTGACGAGGCCGTGCGTTTGGGTGCAGGTGAAATTCTCCTCACGTCCATGGACGCGGACGGCACGCTCGCTGGTTTCGATTGCCCGCTCACCCGCGCCGTCAGCGACGCGGTCGGCGTGCCCGTGATCGCCAGTGGCGGCGCCGGCAAGCTCTCGCACTTCAGCGACGTGATCCGCGACGGCCACGCCAGCGCCGTCCTCGCCGCGAGCCTCTTCCACTTCGGCACGCTCACCGTCTCGCAAGTGAAGGATCACCTCGCGACGCAAGGCCTGCCCGTGCGTCGCTGAAGCTGCAGCTAAAAGAGACTTATTCTCTTCAATGCAAACAAGATGGTCCGCAACCCATACTCCGGATTTGCAATATGGGCGCACACCCATACATCATTAATGCATGAAAATGACGATAGAGATTCCGGAGGACGTGCTTGCCGAATTGATGCGTCTCACCGGCCATCAGACCAAACGGGATGCCGTTGAGTTTGCGTTGCGGGAAGCGGCTCGCCGCGCCAAATGGCGGCGAGTTTGGAGCGAAGGCCTTGGCCTTGGTCCGGACGAGCTTGCCGCCGATGCCGCGCCCAAACCCGCCGACCTCATCGACGCCCCCGACATAGATTCGGCGGCGGTGGATCTCGCCTTGGCCTCGATGGCGCGCCGCCGCGCGCGGCGTGCGCAGCTCGCGCGCGGCGACTACGCGCTGAACGAGCCGTCGAATGGCGAACGCACACCCTCCGCTCAACCATGACCCCGCCGCCGCTCGTGCTGGTGGATAGCAGCTACTTTATCACGCTGCAAAACCGACGCATAGATCCGCTCGCGGTGCTCACCGAGTTCGAACTCGATTACGATATCGCGATCAACGGCGTGGTGTGGGGCGAAGTTCTGCGCGGTCGAAGCGATCCCAATCTGCGCGACCGCTACGACCGCGCCTTTTCGCTCGCCCGCCTCCTCCATCTCTCGGCCGCCGGCTGGCAACGCGTCGCCCGCTTGGCTTGGGAGCTCGACCGCCGTGGCGAGGTGCTGCCGATCACCGATATCATCATCGGCGTGACCGCGTTGGAACACTACGCAGCCGTGTTAACCTTTGATCGCCACTTCCAAAAAATCCCCAGCTTGGTCGTGATGTCGGAACTGGGATAAAACCGGAGCCAAGATAAGCATGCACGTAAGCATGTAGGGCTGCACGGCTTGCCTAGGGCCTTTGACACTTTAGCAAGGCCGCGGCGGAGAAAAACGCTCTCCTAATCGATGATCACACCAATGCTGTAAAACTAAACGGCCACTAGGCCGACCAAACATGGAAACGCTCATGAACGCGGCGGCGGGCGATTGCTTGGAGCAGCGCCGGCAGGGGAAGCCAGACGCTCCCGAACCGTCTGCACCACCGGCATCTTCCCGCCTCCGGATGGAGGAATAACGAGCACAAGCGTGCGAGACTGCGGTTTGGGGTCGATAAATCCGTTGAAAAACACCTGTTCCCCTGCAGCCACAGCAAAGGGGACATCAGGCGTATCCTTGGCTTTCGGGTCTACGCTCACGCCGTAAGGAATCGGTTCCAAGATCCCTGGTGGCAATGGCTTCACGGTCTGCCCGAAACGCATCAATAGCGACGCCGTGGTGAAATTGGCCACGCGCACGGTGTGAACGGGAAACGCAGCTTCGTCATCATTCATGGCAATCGCGTGAACCGTCCCGCCGGAGTCTTTCGAGGCAGCTAAAATCAGGAGAACTTTGCGACTGGCTCCTGTGGGCCAGTTCACCTCTCCGATCGGAACAAAAGCGGGTTGCGGGGGTGCCACGGGAGGGCTTTGCGTCGCCGAGGCAGACGCACCCGACTTGGCAGAAGGTGGCGTAGCCGCGCGGGCAAGCAGACGAAGGGTGGCGCCGGATTTGATGTCCGTCGCGCGCCCGCGCCCGCCCCCGCCCACCGCAAGAGGAACCGGCGGTGCGTCGCCCACTGCTACAAAAAGTTCGCGCTCCGGCGGTGCCGCTTGCCCCTTTATCCACACCGCCGAGACTTGCACCGGTGCCGTAGCCCCAGCCTTGGGCGCAGCGGAATTTGCGGCGAAACCGGGTTTAAGGAACGCCGCAGCCAACAAGAGGCCGAGGCTTAGAGATCGTCGGAGTTGAGCCATCGGAAGGAAACAATCTGGAACTTGCGACCGAAGATAAACTGGCTCGGATCGGCGTCACGAACCGTCGCCACGTCCTCGCTGGCAGCGTCATCGTGACCAGGAGCCGGACAGAGATCAGGCACGCGCTGAACAATCGCCTCGCACCAGACGCGGCCGGTCACTTCCCCGGTCACCGGATTGGCGGTGTCGCCATAAGCGCGAATCTTAAAGGTATCTGAACGAGCCGACATGAAGGGCGCGATCGCCGCAAGAATGTCGCCCGGCGTGATTGCACCGGCGGTGAATCGATTTTCGGGCGTCAGCCCATTGTTGAGATTCGCCCCCGCGATGGCCGTGGTGAGCACATTGCTGGAAGCGAACTCGTTCAAGGAGTAGAAAGGCCTGTTGAGCGGATTAGCCTTGAGCGCGGTGACTATTTGCTGGGCCAAGGTGTTGATTTCAGCGGCGGTAAGCTGCCGCCCCACGGCAGTAAGCGTATTAGTATCATTGAGCGAGCCGCTCGGAACGACATTGGCGGAGCCCAAAACCTGCGCACCGTGCGGAGTGCGGAAAAACGCTCCCGAAAGATTTTGAGCCGGTCCGTTGTTTGACTGCCAATTGGCGAGAGATGCGCCCAAAAGGGTCGACCACGCCTTGACCGAGGTGGAATTGATATTGAAAGCGCCGCGAATCAGCTGGTATCGCGCCGAGTTATTGGGATCCCGCAAGCTGGTGAGCTTATTGGCCGCGGTGTCAAATTCGCCGCTTGGCGCTTGAGGAGGCTCGTAAACCTCGATATAGGGATTCGGACGAGCCTGCGTGCGATAGTCCCAATTCAGAGTATTATCCATGGGGACCGTTGAAACATAATGCGTGTTCCAAATGCCATTTCCTGCCGCAATGGCATAAGGCTTCGCGCCCGGCATATGGCGCAATTGAGCCAACGAGGTAACCTCCTGCCTTGGAAGGTCGAAAAGAATTACACCCGGATTACTGACAACAAACGGAGGGCCGTTGCCAACAGCGACATAATCGGTGTTGGTTGCCGCCAAAGAGGCCCAGTTTCCGCTGTCCAAGGGCTCGAAAGGATTTCCCGCCGGATCAGCCTGATAAAAGTTGGCAGCTCGCGGGTCATGAGGATCGCCAATGCCAACCGCCGCCGCAAGGAAAGGATCGGTCCAAACTCGCAGATCACGACGTAGCTCATATCCATAGCCAGCATGAACGTCACCCAATGCCGGGCTGGAAACCGCTCCGCCCGCGATGTTTTTAACCAAGAAAGTTTGGAGAATCGTGCCAGTCCCGTTTTCAAACAGCTCGATCGTGATGGTCCCGGAAGCTGGCACATTTAGCGCGGTAAGCGGAGGGTTAACGGTCGCACCGGAACCCAAACCTGTATCGCTCAACTCGCCGTCTCCAACTGCGAAAGCGCCGGATGCATTGGTTTGAAAACGAACGATCTGTCCGGCGTTCAAATTTGGTGCTGCCGGAATATTAGCGGTAAAGACCTGCCCGGCAGGGACCGTGATAGTGTGCTGATTCGTCGGCGAAACACCACTATCGGTGGCGGTGAAAGTAAGCGCTCCACCCATACGAACTCGGACGCTAAGCGTGTTGGATCCCATATCCAAAGTTGCCGCATAGGGATTCCAAAGCTCGGCGGTGATCAACATATTGAGCTGAAGCTGGCTGCCGTTGGAATCCAGCCCGAAAAAAATCCCGGCTTCAGACAATACCGGACCGACCCAGTAGTTCGCAACCGGGTTGCGGCCAAGAATCGGATAAGTCGACACATAAGCGGTAGACGCGGAGGGTCGTTGCAGAAGATATGATTGGGTCACGGAATTGCCTGCCGCGACGGAACTAGAACTCCAGTCGACACGCAGACGGGCAGCTCCCGGGGCATTTCCCGCATCCGTTCGGGAAATCACGCCACGCGCAAGGGGCGTGATATCATGAAAGCTCGCGAGGTAAGTATTATACTGCGCGGTTGGAACCACAAAACGAAATTGTTCCAAGGTGCCGACCTTCCGAAGGCTCGCGGCGACCGCCGGGTAAGTGAGCCCACCGAAAAATTGATCCAAACGGTGATAAGGCTGAAAGAATTGATCGAGACGGGCGCGCAACTCGTCGCCGGTCGGAGAGGCACTCCAATTATCTCCATTTGCCACGGAGTTATTATAGTTCAGAGAAGCCAAATTCGCCGGTGCGGCGCCGATGCTGGCTTTCGTGCCTTCGTCACCCACCCAGTAGGCATAGTGGCCGATGCTCACATTACCTGCGGATGTTGAATCGAAGCCAGGAACTGAGGACTTCGCGACTTGGATGGATTGCGGAGCCACCTTGATTCGATTCGCGGCGTTGACCGCGCCAACTGAGTTATCATACGCGAGAAACACCCACGCGTTGGCAGCAGAGGTATCATAGGGAACGGAAACCGCCCCTCCCGGATCCTGATTCTTAACGCTGTCGTCGTCTGGATCGGATTCGTTGCCGCTAACCAGCCAAGCCACGGGATTATTGCCCGCAGCAGTGGTGTCCCAAACGCCGGTTATGTGCGGATTGTTGGCTATTAACGGCGCTCCATTGCTGAAATCTGATCGCGCCGTCACGCTGGCGTCCGGGCCTGCATAGCGCTGAAGTTTTGCAATCGCGATATTGAGGCCGGTAAGCGCGCTTTGGCGAGCTTTGCCAAGCGCTTCGGCATTGGAGGCAACTTGAGTCTCAACACGGGTGAAGGTCGCCAAACCAACGAGGATAAGCACCAAAAAAACCACCAAAACAATGGTGATCAAAAGGGCGAATCCGCGTCGACGCGAGGAGGCGGTAAAGGGGTTCCGAATCATGATCTGAAAGAATAAATCAATGGGCGGCCAGCGGTTTAGTTGAATCGCACAAGCGGGACCGAAGCGCGCGTCGTAAGTTAAGGAGTGGAGCGAATCTCGACGCGACGAGTATAAACGCGGGAATTGGCCTCGACGAGTTCCCACCATTTCCCAGCGCTGGAGCCGCCAAACCTATTGGGATCGTCTTCATAGGACTGCATGATTTCGACGCCTTCAGGAGTAAGGATGCGAACCATGATCTCCACTACTGCAGGATAGCCATAGCTGCTTTGACCTGCGGTAAAATTTCCTGAAGGCAGAGCAACATTGGGCTGTTCCTTGGCCTTATCGGTTGTGGCGGCAAAAACCCGTCGCACGGCGGTGTTACTAACACGGCGATCAACAGGAAATGCCTCTAACAATTCGGCGCGATCATTATCGCTGTCCGAATCATCCGTATCGTGGACCCAAATACGCACGCCAAAATCAACGACCCCGTTACCGATGACAAATTCCCCGCGAGGACGACGGATGCCTCCGGCGTCCCCGAGGCCGGTTCCGCCGGTCGCGGGGTCGTTATAGCCAGCGCCGAAGAGGTCGTAGCCCTGAACGAACGAAGACAGATTGTTAGTCGCAGGGCTAGTTCCATAGGGACGAACCTCCGAACGGAAGAGTTGGTAAGTGTAGGGAGCAGAAGCAGATCCCACCTGACGGCGCATGATCTGATAAGCAACGGCGCGGGGCGCAGGCACATCGTTTAGGTCTGCCGCGCCAGTTTGGTTGCTATCGGGAGGAATGGTGAAGAAGCGCAGCCACGTGCCAGCTTGCCCAAATCGATAAGCCGCGAGGTCGCGATCAGAAGGGTTGAGTTCACGGGACCCATTGGGCGCGGCGCTATCTCCAGGTTTGATATTAGTCCCGGTCCACGAGGCCGATGAAGAATTGGCATCTCCCTGCCCAGACTGATTACCGGGGACCGTAGCAGCAAACATCACGTCCGTGGAGCGGCGCAGGTAAGTGCTTTCCAAATCCAGCGCCAACTGATCGAGAATTACCCGAGCTTGATTGCCGCCTGTTAGCAAGGCGGAAGACCTGCTCCAAGTGCCCAGCACGTTCGATAGAATCGTGACCATCATGGTGCTGATTACCGCGGTTATGGCGATAGCTACCAAAATCTCGATAATGGTGAAAGCCGCACGGCGGCCTCTTCGGCGAGATGAGAGAGAAGAGATCATCGGGTAATAACGGCGGGCACGATCAACACGCTTTGCTGCTCGCGGGCGTTTCCTTGAATTTTATTTCCGTCCCCGGTGTATCCAGGCCAGCGAATTACAATATTAAACGCAAGAAAACTGTCCGTATTGGCCAAGGGGTTGGGAGAAACAGGATTTCGAACGAGAGTGAGCTCAAAAAATTTCTGTGCATGAATCTCAAAAGTATCCACACTCGCGTTCCCGTTCAAATCGGGAACGTCGGCATTCCACGGAGCTGTGACAGCGTCGGGGCCTATTTTATCACCGTTCCTGTTCGCATACAGAATAGTGGAACCGCTCAGATATGTGTCTACTTTTGTGATACCAATCCGCTGCAATTCCGCTTGAACAATCGAAGCCACGCGCACGGCATCGTCGCCATCACGCACGCCGGCCACCGATTGGTTAATCGGAACCATTAGGCCGATTATCGCAACGACGGCGATAGCGAAAATGCCAACGGCGACCACAACCTCGACCAAGGAAAACGCTTTTTGCCCTTTCAGGGCAACGGCTTGAGAATCTGCCTGAGAGGTGCACATACTAGTTAATTTCGGAAAGCGGCTGCATCGTTGACAAAGGAGGCCACGCCATACTGGCTGACCAGCATACCACGGACAGCGTCAGGCTTATCGAAAATGAGTTGGCTGTCGTTAACCACTTCGGCCGGGGCCAAAACGATTTGGCCGGCGCTCGTCGTTCCCTGAATTTTAAACCGGGAAAGACGATTGAACTTCGAAACAGTCCCGGAGGTGATAATCTTGTTATTGGCCGTGTCCGTCAATTCCTTCTCCGTCTCGTCGTAAATAGTGGTGTAGAGATCGGTCCAGCTCGCGGCGGTTTTGAATTCGACCTCGGTCGCAGGAAAAGCAGTGGACGTCGGAACCAGATAAATCCCCTTGGGCAGCATCACTGGATCGCCTTTCGCGACCAAGTTGGCCCCATTCGGAAGCGCAACCCTTATCTCTCGTAGAAAATTGTGTGAAGCAGGGTCGGCATTGACATATATTTCAGCATCGCCACCGCTGAGCGCCGCCTGAGCACGCGCGCCCGAAAGCAAGCTAGAGAGGGTGGCCTGAGCGGTTTTCATCGCGTTGGCACGGTCACCCGAGCCGGTTAGAACCATGCCGACTCCGGCTGAAACGAGCGCGATCAATGAGATCACCACCAACAACTCTATTAGAGTGAAGCCGGTAGGGCGGGCAGAACGATGGCGTATGGCGCTCATGGAATACCTCACTTCCAGCTCAAAACCCCACCGCTATAGAAGATAACCCCCGCGCGAATTCCGTCAGCGGGGATTTCGGAAGTTGGCTGATAGGCGCCCGCTGCGCCGTTATTGACTGAAGGTAACGTGGTGAAATCGCCACCCGCGCCCGACTTGATCACGCCATCACCGTTCGTATCGCGAAGAATGGCGAAATCGGTTTGACCAAGGGCGCTGGTAATCAGTGTGGTTGTGCCCGTCGCGAGCTCGCCGGGATTGAAAGTATAAAAAGAAAGCCGGCGCTTGTTGCCGTTGAGATCCGCGACATTGGAGACGGCAGTTCCGTCACGCTCTTTTCCCGTGAAAGTGCGCACAAAGCGGGTAGTATCATCGACGTCGTTTAGCTGATTATCCCCATTGGTGACATCGGGATAATAGCCATACTCTTGTTTGAAGAGGTTATAAGCGTTCGTCCATTGCGTGAACATCGTCCTCGTCTGCGCTTTTTTGGCGGACGTCTTAACCGCGCCCACCGTGGGTATAATGATGGCGGTCAAGATACCAATGATCGCGATGACCGTAAGCAATTCGATCAACGTAAAGCCTTGCCGGCGAAATGAAGGACTGAGGGTTTGCATGGGATGGCGCTGTTCAGCGGTTTGCGTAGATATTATCGGCGGCTTGGGCGGGTGTGACCTCGTTGATCACTCCGGCAGCATTAACTGTAATGCCCATAAGACCGTCACGACCGGGACTAACGAGAATATAGGACGGCTGCTTCCAATTGCCGGCATTAGCCCCCGCTTCACG